>JAZLKQ010000165.1:0-4960 GCA_045597745.1 Bacteroidaceae bacterium
ATCCCGGTAGAGGACTCTATCCGTATACGTACAGGCGAACGAGGCGACATTGCCCTCTACAATGCGGAGAATGCAAAGTAAGACACTTTACGGAGGTTCTTTCATTAGCCTGACGGCATATACACAACACATTTATTAACACAAACACACTCTGGTCTCTCTCTCTGCATGTGCTCTCTGCATCATCATGGTGGAGGCATATACAGCCAGCGAGGCTTACACAACACATTATGACACGAATATCATACAAGAAGATTGCACTTGCCATGTGTGCAATCATAGCGCCACTATTTATATATGCGCAAGATGCAGAACCAACAGTTGAACAATCATTAGACACTGTCAATGGACTTGACACCCTCTGGGTGCTTCTCGGAGCAATGCTCGTATTCTGGATGCAGCCAGGATTTGCGCTTGTCGAGGCGGGCATGACTCGTCGTAAGAATACAGCCAACATATTGATGAAGAACTTCTGTGACTTCATGATAGGTACAGTATTGTTCTGGCTCGTCGGATTCGGCGTGATGTATGGCGCCGGCAATGGTTTCATCGGATGGGAAGGCTTCTTCTGGATCGGTGAAGACAGCAATGTCCCAGCAGAGGCGACATTCATATTCCAGACAGTATTCTGTGCTACTACAGCGACCATCGTCAGCGGTGCGATGGCAGAGCGTACAAAGTTTTCTATGTACTGCATCTATTCGCTTCTCATCTCACTCCTCATCTATCCTATCGAAGGTCACTGGAGCTGGGGCGGAGGTTGGCTAGCCGAGATGGGCTTCCACGACTTTGCCGGCAGTACAGTAGTACATGCCTGTGGTGGTGCGCTTGCATTGGCTGGAGCAATGATCCTCGGTCCACGTCGTGGCAAGTACGACAAGCAGGGCAAGAGCAAGGCTATACCAGGCCACTCACTCACACTTGCCGCTCTCGGTGTATTTATCCTCTGGTTGGGGTGGTTCGGATTTAACCCTTGTTCTACTGTAGCCGCTACAGGATATGACAATGCCGTAAGCATGTCACACGTCTTCGTCACTACCAACATGGCGGCAGCTACAGGTGGTATCGGTGCATTGCTCTATACATGGATAGTAGACGGCAAGCCTTCATTGTCAATGGTATGCAACGGTGTACTTGCTGGTCTTGTGGGTATCACAGCGGGATGTGACTGTGTGAGCATCGGTGCGGCAGCCATCATCGGACTTGTGGTGTCAGTAGTGATGTGCCTCTCAGTAATCTTCATTGATAAGGTGCTCAAGATAGACGACCCGGTCGGTGCGGTGAGCGTACATGGTGTAGGTGGTATACTTGGTACACTTGCAACAGGTATCTTCTGCGATCCGGAGATCAATGGTGTAGAGGATTGTACCTTTGGAGTACAGGCACTCGGTACATTTGCTGTAGTAGGTTATGCGTTCGTATTAGGCTTTATCCTCTTCTGGGTAATCAAGAAGATACATGGCCTTCGAGTTCCTGCACGTATTGAGGATGAAGGTCTCGACATCTACGAGCATGGTGAAGCTTGCTACAACAACTAACGTTCGAAATATCTTTTATTAGCTACGATATTATTATTGTTGAATGAACGGCACTTCGTCGGGAGACGAGGTGCCGTTTTTCTTGTGTCTTACTTCTTGCCAAATATTGCGTTGATAATAGTTCTTCCTATCTTTCGTTCGAGTCCAGCCTTGCTTGTAGGAATGCCTGTCTGTCGACTAAATTCTCGCTTGGCTTGGGTGATGCCGAGCGCTCTTTTCCATGAAAACGAAAGCCCCGGTATGCCAGTAGATGATTTTCTTCTTGCCATATCCTTAGTTATTTGTTAGATTTACGTTCTTTTATCCATAGTATAACGAGCAGTACTGCCACGATGACATCAACGACGTTCCATACAGTACGCCCCAACGCTATCTTGACAAGTGGCTGAAACAGTAAAGCCAATGCACCGCATGTCACCATGAGCGCCTTCTTGCTTTCGGTATAATAGTTGTATGCCATCCATCCGAAACCTATCATTGACACATATCTGACGAGGGTATAATATCCGTATGGCAATGGAAACAAACAAGCCAACAGTAAGGCTGCTAAGATGAGATATAAGTATTTCATCGTTTTTTAGAATAGAGATTAAGTGATGTGCAAATATAGCGAAGATATTTGTTACAAAACATTTATTCTGGTGTATTTCTTATTGAATGTACATTTGCCAGATACCGACTTGTGTGATACCGATCCGCCGAGCATGAGTCCGTGGAAAGTGTGTGCAGGCTTTACATCAGCCTTGTCACATACGTCGTATGACGCTCCTTCGGCAAAGGCTGGAAGGCTGGCAAGTATACTGTATCCATGGTCGTAGCTCTCGAAAGGTGGGGTGGTGAATGCGAAGATGTTGTCTTGATTGCCTGCTGTTGTCAGGCAGAATTGAGTATCTTCGAGGGACCTTTCGATGTAACATGCAGGATGCTTGAGAAGTGAGACGGTAGGATCGGAAGTGATATAACCGAGTCCTACGACTGTAGCATCGGGAGCGATGTAGAACTCCTTGTTGTCGCAGTCGAATCCACGTCCGCCTCTATAGAGTGAAACGGCAAAGGCCAGTCCCCCATTTATATGTATGGTGCCGTTGGAGTCGATAGCGTCCATCATGGCTTCGGAGTATACACGTCCACTGTTGATCTCGATGTCTGCATCCGAATCATCGCCAATACTGATGCCGTCATCATGTGCTTTGACCTCAACGAGACTGTAGTTTATGATGATCTTGTGTCGGCTTTCAAGCCCCTCATTCCATCCATTAGTAGCACGAATACGTACTCGTGAACTGTCAATGCGTACCTCGTCAACTCCCTTGACACCTTTGTTCTTGCTGCCTGTCAACTTATCATTATTTCCGAAGGTCAACACATCCACTATAGAGTTCTTTATACGAAGCTGGTGACCAGCGCGGATGCCCTTGCCTCCAGTAGAAGATTCCTTGATACGGACGATGGCATTGTTGATAGATATGAGGCTGTCACACTTTATGCCCTTTGCATTCTTCTTCCCCTTAGCTCCAGGAGTGTCACTTATGATGATGGTGCGGCCTCCTTCGATTACAATGCTGCTGCCAGCGGCAAGTCCACTTGCGCCTTTACTTTGAGAAAGGATATTGAGCATACCACCCTCTATACGAAGGTTTTTCTTTGCCTGTACAGCGTCTCCGCCTCGAGCGTCGATGTCGAGCTTGGTGCCTCTTCTTATGAAGATACTCTTGTCGGAATGTATGGCATCTGCACCTTTGGCTATGATCCTAAGTTGGGCAGTGCCACTGATGGCCAACTTGCCTTCGCTGAAGATACATCCCTTCTGCTGCTGCTTATCATCAACTTCAGCATACAGGCTGTCATCGCTCAGTACAGACGCAGAGTCGGTCACGATGAAGCACTCCTTCTTGGACTGGCAGTTGATAGCAGGGCCATGTGAATTGGTGAGATGTACTCCATTGAGAGTGATGCACACCTTCTTGTCCCCCGATATCTTGAGAGAGCCATTGTCAGACTTGCCCGTAAGCACACATGCAACTTTCTTCTTGTTTGCGTTGACAGTGACGTGAGCTCCATCAGTCTTGACCTTGATGTCAGACTTGCTGTCGTTTGTCACTGTAGCCTTGTTGCCCTCATACCTTATATTAATAATCTCGTCAAATGGTGTGTTTTCGACATACGTATTCTGCTTCGAATCCTTACGAATCCTCTCGTTCAACTCAGAATAGTCTGGTGCAATGTCAAATGTCATGAAGTCCTTTGTGCCGAGTTCTACGCTGTCTTCATTGTACGTCCATACTGGTGGCTCAGGTTCGAAATGTTCTTCCTCTATAGTCACCTTATTTTCCTCGTGACATGCAGTGAGACATGCGAAGAGTAGGAGAAGAGGAAGATGCTTTAGTTGTTTGACCATATTTTTTTAGTTGTTTAGCTTGTAAGATTACTTTAGATTTTTAAGGCATAATGCTTAGGGCAATTGTATACAAATATGCATATATTTTGAAGATACAAGACATTTGATATTAATCATACGTATGTTCGAGCTTCATCATACGTATGTTCAAGCTTCATCATACGTATGTATATTTGCCGGCAAAATCATCGTGTATTGTATATACTGCTTGTAGCCGGTGGTTATACAATTGATTGTGCCTAAGCGTATATCATTTCCATGCTTAATGCATAATTGACTTCGTCGAGCTAAAGGTTGGCTTCGTCGAGCTAAAGGTTGACTTCGTCGAGCTAAAGGTTAAGCCTCTCTCCATACTTGGGAGGGGTTAGGGAAGGGGCTCCCTGTGCGCATTGACTATACGCCTGTCGTCCTTCTTTAGTCCGAGCATAGTGCAACGTATGAGGTCGAGGTCTTCTTCCGACACTCCGATATGTCGTGCATAGTTGTAGAAGCACTGGGTGAGGTTGTCGCCCGGTTGGCCATACGACCGTATGACTGGCAGCATCTCGCCAAACGTGGAGTTGCGTGAGTTGCCGTAAGCAAACGATGACAGCTCGTATGTACGGCTCAGGTCAGCCTCGCTCAGACCGAGTATGCCGTCGATGACGAACGAGAGTGTGCCGCAACGGTTGACGCCATGATTGCAATGCATGAAGACATTGCCTCCTCTGCGTAGTATCCCTGCTATATATGTCAGGTCGTTGGCGAGAGCACGCTGCCCAGCCACCAGTGCGGCTTTGTATCGTGAGTTGTTGGTACAGTAGTAGTCAACCTCACTTAGCGGTCCCATTGGCGAACGGCCGAGGTCACGTCCACGTAGGTCAAGGTCGGCGGTGATGTGCTCATTCTTCACGAAGTCATTCTTGCCAGTCTCTGTTATGACATCTGCACGATTGCCACGAAACAGTCTGCCGTAGCATATCTTTACACCAAACGTCGTGTCCCAGCCGCCGAAGTCGCGCACGTTGCGGACGCCGTCCATCCG
>JAZLKQ010000166.1:0-6292 GCA_045597745.1 Bacteroidaceae bacterium
GAGAGTATGTCGCCCTCGTGTGCTCTTGCACCGTCAGCGTCTATGGCTTCAGCGATGATTGGCATGTTGTGACTCTTGGTCAGGTAACTCACTTCAGATGCATTGCTGTCGGCTATGGCACTATCGTCGTTGCCTGCTCCATCGCCATTGAGGTTGCGAATGTATTTGAAATCCACGTCATCTGTACTCTGACGGTATATCATGTATCCAACGCCAGGACGGAGATGAGTGAGCGAACCAGTCCATCGATTATTCTCAGACATGACAGCAAACTCCTCATATCCCTTGATGACATCGCCAGGAGAAGCGAACTCGGAATATCCACCGAGCGCCCTGTTGACCTCCATAGTCTCAGTGTTGAGATATGGCAGATAGCTCCATTTGCCACCATTGACATGTACGGTGAGTTCCGAATTGCTGCTGAGCTGTCTGCCCACAACAGAGAGCGTGCCAGCCTTGTGTACCTTGACTATGTAGCTCTGGTGATAGTTGAGTCGAGTGTCTGCTCCCTCACGTACTATCCACTCGCCATTGTAGAATGCGTTAAATCCTAATGACTTGATCGCATCGTCCTTAGTGAATGTGTAGTCATGCATAAATGCAGAGTAGAAGTTGTCGTCTGTATAGATAGGGTCTACATAGAGGCTTATCCAGTTCCATCCGCGGTTTAGCTCGATACGCTGTATCTCTCCCATAGTAGTCTTGAGCACTACAGGATGTTCAGGAGAGCCCTTGACCGAATTGGCACCGAACGTTATAGGTTCGTCAGCAGAGAGCATGTAAGTGTGTCCAGAACTTGCACGCCAGAGCTGCCATGTGATCTCCTTGCCCTTAGTGTCCCTTGTGCCATGTATCACCATGTTGAGCAGGTACTTGCCGTCGGTGTGCTGTATATGTGCCTTGCCGACACAGTAGTTGCCGATGAATGCGGCAACAATGTCACGACTGTCTCCATCGACATACCTCGAAGCAATCTCGGCACCCTTATATTCGACTATCTCGACTTGAGACATTACGACCATCTGGTCTGTACAGCCGAAGTCGTCCACTTCCCACTCAGGTTCATGCGCTATGACATTGGCTATGATCTGGAGAGGCTCGCTGAGTCCGTTCTGGTCAGTCACATATACGATGACCGAATGCTCTCCAGGATCGAGCTTGTCGCTGATGGCGAAATGTATAGGCAGAGTCTCCGTAGGGTTGATGCGCCCCTGCTCGTTGCTGACCTCGAGCCACTCAGGTATATTGTCTATCACATAGTTGAGCGTAGTGGCACCTTCGTTGTTGATGTCTACGGTAAAGTTGCTTGGTGACCCATGATCGATGTGTTCCTCTACATATTTCTTGCCCCATCTTATCTGGTTGCGGTCAATAAACAAAGTACATGTGATAGGACTCGCCTGTGGATTGCCTGCCTTGTCCTCAACATCACGTACTGTGACAAATATGTTTTGCTTATTGATAGTCTTGTCAAGCATGTTGAGATTGATGGCAAGCTCGTTGCCCTTACCTATCCAGGAGAAAGATATCTTCTCTATGTTGCCACGGTCGTTGATTGGCGCAGACTGGTTGGTAGCCATGCTCTCCGCCACTGCGTCCTTTGTGGTGACAAGTCGGTCTTCTTCTCAGATAGGCATGACATTGCCATTCAGATCCTTGCGTACCTTCCCGTTGTAAGGACTGTATACCGTCTCATAACCACCAGTTGAGTTGACCTTGCGTCGGTTGAACGACAGATGACATGCCAGAGCCATCTCCTCGTCATTAGGCGACACGTCATAATACTCAGAGATATAAGTCTCGGAGAGCGCAGAGTTCCAGAATGTGATGTCGTCGATGTCTCCGTCGAATGGATATGTACGGTCTTTTTGTTCGTATACTCCTGTGCTGTCGACAAGGCTCCATTTGCATGTGCCGAGATACATTTTGTCAGCAGAGAGAGCTCCAAACAGGCTTGCCTGCATCTGTGCAGCCTTCTTGCCGTCTACGTATATGTTGGCTACGTCGTGAGTACGGTCTACCGACCACGCCACGTTGTGCCACAGCTTGTCTGCGTAGTTGCCTTCTGCAATGACTGACTGACCGTTGTGTTCAACTATGATATTGCCAGACGGTGCCAGACCAAAGAATATGCGTCCCTCAGCACCCAGTTCATCAGCTATGCCTCGACCGCTTGACATAATCGCCATAGTATCCTCCTTGACCTCGTCGGCACGGTACCAGAAAGTGAGAGTATAGTCGTCTTCTTTGCTTGCGCTGAACTTTTTACCGTCGAGGGTGAGGTAATGTTTGTCATCTACATGCATAGACATACCCTCCGGCTTGTTCCATGCCTGTCCCTCTAGCTTGAGGTCAGCTCCGTATGCCTTGTCTTCGGCAATGTTATTATTGCCTCCAGACAAAGGATAGTATACGATGAGGTTCTTCTCGTGTCCTGATAGTGTTACTTCGTTAGTCTTGCTTATCTCTGCCTGTGACAGAACCTTGTTCCACAGTCTTGCCTCGAGCATACTTCCACTGTAGGCGGAAGAGCAAGTCTTGTCATTTCCGAGTATGATATTGCCAACACCCTTGTACTCCTTCTGTACAAACTTTCCCTTGCTGTTATTCTTGTCCGTGATATCCTTGTTGCCTTGCCAGAAAGTGACCTCGCCAGTGGTGTAGTTGTAGCTCGCAGCAACCCTTGACCATCCTGTAGGATTGTCGATAGCCTTGGATGTAGAAGTGGTGGTCTGTCCGTATGCATATACGGTAAATGTCAGACAACCCTTTCCGTTCTGTCCAAACGTGACGTTACATTCTGCGTCACCCTGACTGAAATAAGTCATCTTCTTCTTTCCTGTCTCTGGGCATATCATCATGTCTACAGTGAAGTCCTTGTTTTTAAGGTTGCGAGACAGTTGACTTTCCGCTTTACTTCCTTCTGCTCCAGAGAATGCTAGTGATGTATGCTGAGTGATGTTGAAGCTGTTGGTAAATCCTACGACCTGGAAGTTGTTGTCCTCGTCGAGATAATTGGCGGCAATATCTTCGCTGAATGGGATGATGATATTGTCACCGCTATGCATGATGCCATTGAGTGGCTGGACGCTACCGAATATCTGTGGTAGGCGAGTGTCCTTCGTTCCGGTGCGTATCTGACTGGCACGAGTGATATATCCGTTGCCATATCGGCACATACTTACGGCACGGAGGTCGTACTTCTGCTCCATAGGATCACGCTCGCCATAGAACTTGACATTGGTTATCTTGCCATCCATTATCCAGTCCTTGTTGCCCGAAGCCTTATTATAATATAAGGAGTCGCTATAGTATGAGCATAGATTGACCCATTTGTCGTCGCCCTGAGTAGGTAGTTTGTACTGCAGCTCGATATGGTCAAAGTTGTCGTAGTTGACGTCAAATCCGTCAATCGTCACAGGCAGATAATATCCGTCCTTGTCCTTAGGCGAAAGCGTATTCATCACCCAGTTGTCTACAGGCAATTGCAGATTGACAGGAGTAGATACTGGCATGTAATGAACGGTAAACTTTACGCTTCCCACGGTGTTAACGTCATCGTCGGACATGAGCGAGAGACTGATGTCCTCGTAGTCGTAACCCGTGCCACGATATACCTGTATCGTCTTCTGTATTGATTCGTTCGGGTCGATATAGAACTTCCTGCCGTCAGTTATAGGTGCACCATCCATCATGATACGTAGGCCCTGTGCGTTGGATTCGTCATCTTGATAGAGGGAGAACGACTGCATGGCGAATGTACGTCCGTCGTTGACCTCCGAGTCATTGGTCAGAGTCAGCACAAACGTGGCAGGCTCGTCCGATGGCACGTTGCTCACCTCATGCTTGTCCACTGTTATTACAGGATTGTCAATGCGAAGCGTTGCAGCGCTATATACGGTGCCCTGTGGCGAGAAGAACAGAGTCTTTTCGGCATCCTCGTATGGATTGCGGGTAGCACCAGCCTTGCGGATAAACACATAGTTGTATGACAGATAGTCCTTGCTGTCCATGCCATCGTTGTCTGGGTCGGCATCCTTTCTGTCGCTGTTCGCCTCGTCGTGGAATTCTTCGTTGCTTATCCTGTAGACAGCAATGTCCTCATAACTGTCAACCCCCACACTGAGCACATATCCTACAGTTCTGCTACTTTCGCTAACACTCGATGGGTCAACCGAGTAATCGACATCGCTAATAAAGTCCCAGGCGAATTTCCATTCGAATGTAGGAACCCGAACATCTACCGTAATAGTCTTGTTATTGTGTTTGTTACTTGTCTTGACTGCTCGACTGAGAGTTTCCAGCACAATCTTGTTTCCAATAAAATCTTTAATCAAATCGGATACAAAACCTAATGGATTGCTGCTTCCAATACCTTTCCAGTTGATTACCGAACCATGCGAATGCGATGTCGTCTCAGTACGAGATACTTCGGAACCTGTCACTACGGAGTGCACGATGTCAGGAGTCTTCCTTGAGCACATGAGCTTAGTACGTTCATTTTCTGCGATAAATTCACACCAGGCAAATATCTGCTTGTTGTACAGGTCTATCATGTCGGTGTAGTTGAAATCCTCCACATTCATAGGAATATACATGGTATATCCTACGTTTATGTCGAACCCATATCTGTGGTCGTCTCTTTCGACAAGAGTACGATAGACTACCTTCTTCTGTGCGTTGGCAATCTTTTGTGCTTCGTCGGGACTGCAGTCGAGCAATAATGAGTCACGCTCATGTATCAGTCGTGGCAGCAGCGAGTTGAGTATATAGTGCTGTGTATAGGCAAAGTCCGAAGTCCATGTTTCGCCGATGCTCTTCTTCTCAGATATGGCAAGGTAATATGGCTGGTCATCCTTTGGTTCTGCCAATATCCTGATATTGCCTGCGTCGATGGCAGGTTTGTGTATCCTATATGTGGCGGTGTCGATGATGGTGACCATGTCGACACTACTCATTGCCAGTCCCTGGTTGACACCTACATATATATCAGCAGGTGCGCCAATGAGTGTATGGTCGGAAGATGTGCTGATACGCTTGTCGACGTTGAATGAATAGCTTTTTGTCCCAGATGCGTTGAGTCCTGTAGTAATAGGTATTGTGTATTCTGAAACTGATTCTGAAACCCATGAGAATCCGTTGTATACACCTGCACCCATCGGAGCCGACACGAATCCCGTAGAAGTAGAAATGTTCTGTCCGCCTTTGATTCCCATTTCGAGACCTACGGTAACATCCCACTTCGAACTTGTATTGAAGCTGTATGAAGCCCCATCCTCTACAAATGCGTAGCTGTTGGCACCCTGAGGGTCACGGATGACATCTATAAGTTTTGGCATCTCGGCAAGTACCACCATTTGGTCTTTGCCCTTGTTACGGCTACCAGCGACAAACGCCTTGAGAGGGTCGCACAGTACATACTCACCGTTGATCTTTACCGACATGTCGACCTGTCTAAGGGCTTCCTCGCCCGAAAGTGTGAATGTAGGGTTGTTGACGTCAAGTGTGACGAAGGCATATCCTGTCGTCTTGTCCATCACATATATTGTTGGGTCAAGACTGGTGTTGAGACCATTGTACACCCTCATGTCTTCACCCTTGATGACTACTTGTGAGTGCTTCTGTCCTGGGTCGTTGTTGTAGTAATAGTCCTCGTGAGCAAGTACTCGCAGGGTGTACTTCTTGCCGGAGTTGAACACAGGATAGTCAAAGAGATAATCTTTGAAAGCCTTTGTGTCCTTGTCCGTTATTACGAGGTCGGCAGTGAAGCTATCGCCCATTATGTTGTTGCCAGTCATCTTTTGTTCACCGAGGTAGTCACGAGGCAGACCGTTGACAAGTTGCTCGTATGTCAGACTGATAGGAGAGTGGTAAGTGATGGAGTATATCGTAGTGTCCTTGTCACAATATCTGCTCAAGTCAAGAGTCTGTGAGGTGACGCCAGTAGGGAAGAGTGAGGCATATCCATCGGCTGTAGCCTGTACAATCTTGTAGCGTGTAGGAGGCAGCAGTATCTCGTACTCACCAGTCAATATGTCAGGTTTGATGACTATACGTTTTGTGGTAGAATGCATTGTCGTGTAGTGCCCTGCTACGGCGTGGTCAAATCGTTCGTCTCTTTCTGTGATACGGACGTCCGGGTCTGCGCTTGCTACGATATGAGATATGTTGTCTCCTTCAAGTTCCATGACGAACTGGAGGCTGTCTCCAAGATTGTTAGTTGACAGTGCCTTGTATAGTGGCTTGCCCGCTTCGTCTTCGCCACCTACGATACGTCCTGTAAGTCGCACCT
>JAZLKQ010000167.1:0-3188 GCA_045597745.1 Bacteroidaceae bacterium
CAGACAAGGGGTCGACCGTCGAGGTGACCACGTCATGGAGCAAGACAAGATACAAGGCACAGGCAAGCGACACAGATGGCAAATGGACAATCAAGATACAGACACCCGTCGCCAGCTACGCAAAGCAGACCGTAACCATCAAGGGCGACGGGGAGACTCGCGTGCTTGACAATGTGCTCATCGGAGAGGTGTGGTTCTGCTCCGGTCAGAGCAACATGGAGATGCCACTCGGAGGATTCTGGAACTGCCCTGTGGAAGGTGCTAACGAGACCATCGCACAGGCAGGCAGATACAACAAGTCCATACGTGTAGCTACCATAGAGCACAAGGGTGCACAGGAACCTCAGGACAAGGTACCTGGCGAGTGGGTAGAGTGCACGACAGAGAACGCACCAAAGTTTAGTGCATGTGGATATTACTTCGCTCAGACTCTTACAGACTTGCTCGACGTACCTGTAGGCATCATCAACTGCTCATGGGGTGGCAGTTGTGTAGAGGGTTGGCTACCTAAGGATATACTCCTCACCTACCCTGACGGACTCACTCCTATCTCTAATGCCGAGTATCATACACGCATGATCATGTACAACGGTATGCTTCACCCACTTGTCGGATATACGGTCAAGGGATTCCTGTGGAATCAAGGAGAGAGCAACGTCGGCAAGGAGCAGGAGTACATCGAACGTTTCCAGACCATGACAAACTTATGGCGTAAGCTATGGAACAACGACAAGTTGCCTATGTATACAGTAGAGTTACCACCATACTGGTATGACAACAACGACGGTGACTGGGGCGCTAAGCTCCGCGAGGCTCAGCACATCATCGCAAAGCAACTGCCTTACAGCGGCTGCGTATGTACCAACGACCTGATATATGACTACGAGCCAAAGCAGATACATGGATGCAAGAAACTCGAGATTGGTCAACGCCTTGCATATATGGCTGCCACACGTGACTACGGGGTTAAGGGACTTGTGGCTGAGGCTCCTGAGTATAAAGGCATGAAGATTGTCGAAGCTAACAACGAGGACAAGGTTGTCATTGCCGGCACAGCCGTAAGCCAGAACCCTGCAGAGAAGGGAAAGGTCGTTGAACTTTACTTCAGCAATGCGACCGACGGATTTGACCGTCTTGACAACATACAGGGATTTGAGGCTGCAGGTGCAGACGGAGTATATCACCCAGCTATAGTATGGGCTTCTTCCGACTGGCAGCGTAGCGAACCAGGATGTTTCCTCAAGCTCGTCTGCCCAGAAGTTGAGGATGTTGTTAATATCAGATACAACTTCAAGAACTGGGCTCCAAGCAAGCTTCGTGGCATGAGAGGACTTCCTGTTGTGCCATTCCGTACAGACAAATAATATTCACACCATACAAACGTAATATATGAGACGTACATTCGACATATTTTTAGCGGCTTTGCTATTTATCCTCGCCGTCCCTACCTCAAGCGTGAAAGCACAAATCAGAGGTACTAACATCAACGTGACTGTGACTCCAGACCATAAGGACTGGACATATAAGACAGGCGAACAGATCACATTTACCGTATGCGTACTGAAGTCAGGTACTCTGCTTGATGGTGCGGACATCAGTTATGAGATGGGACCTGAGATGTACCCTGACACAAAGAAGGACATGCGTCTGTCAAACGGTACAACAAAGCTCAGCGGCAAGATGGCACGACCTGGATTCTACCGCCTCAAGGTCACTGCTCACGTAGCTGGCAAGGACTATACAGGCTGGTGTACTGCGGCTGTATCGCCTGAGAAGATAATGCCTACGGCACAATGCCCTTCCGACTTTGACGAATTCTGGGCAAATGCCATCAAGGATGCACGCAACACATCACTCGAACCAACGATGGAGTTTCTGCCAGAACGCTCTTCGCCAGAGGTCAATACATATCACGTCAGCTTCCAGAATGACCGCTGGGGACGCCGTGTATACGGCATACTCAACGTGCCAACCAAGCCTGGCAAGTACCCTGCCATACTCAAGGTGCCAGGTGCAGGAGTGCGTCCTTACGGTGGAGATGCCGGTCTCTGCAAGAAGGGTGTCATAGTGCTTGAGATTGGCATACACGGCATACCGGTCACTAAGGAGCAGTCGTATTACGACAATCTCTTTACTGCTGCACTTGCAGACTACTGGACACACGGATGCAACAATCGTGACCGTTCGTACTACAAGCACGTAGTGACTGGATGTATACGAGCAATCGACTTCCTCGACACAAAGAGCGAATGGGACCACAAGAATCTCGGCGTATGCGGTTCGTCACAGGGCGGTTTCCTCACACTGGCGACTACAGCTCTCGACAAGCGCGTGTCATGCTATGCTCCTGTACATGCCGCCATGTGCGACCACGAGGCTTCACTCAAGAAGGTTGCCTGCGGATGGCCTCACATGTTCTACAATGTGCAGAAGCCTGACATGGCTGAGGTGGAATGTATGCGATACTACGACGGAGTCAATTTTGCCCGTCGCATCAAGGTGCCTGGATGGTTCTCGTTTGGATACAATGACGACGTTGTAGCTCCTACGTCAATGTGGGCGACTTACAACGTGGTGACAGCCAAGAAGCAGATATCACCTTATCAGCAGACTGCTCACTTCTGGTACGAGGAACAGTATGAGGAGTGGTTTGACTTTCTCTTAGGACAATTTAAGTAAAGCATCCTCTGCCCCTACTAAGAATAGAAACTCGGATAGAGCTTAGAAATAGCATCATACCCCGTACACTACAGCCCTCCTAAGGAGGGACAGGGATATGTTGACAGATTGATTAATAAACAAAAACAATATATACAAAGATGGAAAACAAGATCTACGGTCATTTCGATGACGTCAATCGTGAGTATGTTATCACAGATCCAGCGACTCCTTTCCCATGGATCAACTACTTGGGCAACGAGGATTTCTTCGGCCTTATCAGTAACACTGCAGGTGGTTATAACTTCTACAAGGATGCAAAGTTCCGCCGCATTACCCGTTATCGTTACAACGGCGTACCTATGGACAATGGCGGACGCTATTTCTACATCAACGACAACGGCACTGTATGGAATCCGGGATGGAAGCCTTGTAAGACTCCACTCGACTCTTACGAATGTCGTCATGGTATGAACTACACCCGTGTCACTGGCAGCAAGAATGGTATCGAGGCAAGCGTACTCTTCTTC
>JAZLKQ010000168.1:0-4513 GCA_045597745.1 Bacteroidaceae bacterium
ACTGACGAGTCATGCGACAAGAAGTGGTACTTCGTCTACTATGACCTTGACGCCACATGGGTTACCAACAAACCAGCATCATTCTACCTCAAGACGAGTGGTGACGAATCGGTCGGTTCGGTCAGTATGCACAATGTCATAATATGCAACATGCTCAAGAATGCTGACTTCCGCCAGCTCTTCCTCCAGCGACTGTCGCTTCACATGCACAAGACATTCACGCCAGACAACGCTACAGCAGTATTCGACAACCTCATCAATACCATCAAACCTGAGATGGAGCGCAACTGCCAGCGATGGCCAAACGTACTCTCGTACGGTACATGGGAAAAGCACGTCGAGACATTCCGTGCTAAGTTTGCCGACCGAGACCGACAGGTATACGAGAACATAAGCCAGACGATCAATATCACTCCGGAAGAGGAGAAAAAATACTTCTCGGACTTAGGATTCATGAGAAAGAAGACGAAGTAATGAGAAAGAATATCACACGTTGACACTATGACATACACTCACACATACAGCAAGCACACCTTCCCACGCAGTGGGCGGTGTGCTTGTGTCGTTTTCCTCATGCTCTGGATAGCATGTTGCGCTACCTCCGTCCATGCCCAAAGCCGTGCATACAAGATATACAAGTATATACAGGGAGGTGCCAAGCTCTACCAGGCAGCAACGCTTACCGACGAGGAGATGCAGGACTACGCACGCCAGAGTATAGCCGTACTCGACTCGAGAAACAATGTATGTTCGTCAAGTAGTTCATACTGCAAACGCCTTGCAAAAATCACTAAAGACATGAAGAAGATAAAGGGCGTCGCACTCAACTTCAAGGTATACAAGAGTGACGAAGTCAATGCCTTCGCCAGTCCTGACGGCAGCATACGAGTGTACTCGCACCTCATGGACATCATGACAGACGACGAGGTACTTGCCGTCATCGGGCACGAGCTTGGTCATCTTGCCCATCACGACTCCAAGTCCGAATACCAGTCGGCACTTGTCGCTTCAGCGATAAGGGATGGACTCATGACACGCGACGGCAGAATAGGCGAACTCGCACGTTCCACCCTCGGCAGCGTAGGCGAGGCACTTGTCAACGCCAAGTACTCGCGCAAGCAAGAGGCGGCAGCCGACAACTACGGCTACTCATACATACGTCATCACGGCATCAACCCGTGGGCTATAGTTACAGCATTTGAGAAGATGAAGGCTCTGCACGATAAGCGAGGCAATAGCAGCGGAGGAATCAACAAGATGTTCTCCTCTCATCCCGGTATCGAGGAGCGCATAAAGGCAATGACTGACAGAGCAAAGCAAGACGGATTTAAGCGTCCATAAGATGATACATCTATATACTACGGAGAACAAACGGTCTATCATTACGAAGACAATCATACAACCATTATTAACCATCTATTATCCAACAAGACCATGAAGATACTTATCATCGGCGGAACAGGCACTATCAGCAGTG
This sequence comes from Bacteroidaceae bacterium, assembly GCA_045597745.1. Lineage (GTDB taxonomy): Bacteria > Bacteroidota > Bacteroidia > Bacteroidales > Bacteroidaceae > Minthosoma. Next base: position 1,478 of record JAZLKQ010000168.1, read on the forward strand.
CCATCACAAGACAGTTGTCTGAGACCAACCACGAAGTGTACCTCCTCAACCGAGGCAACAAACAGTCTGAAGTCCCAAGCAACATTCATGCAATCGTAGCTGACATTGACGACGAAGCAGACGTTATAGCTAAGACCAAAGACATGACATGGGACTGCGTATGCGAGTTCATCGGCTTTGTACCAAGCCAGTTGGAGCGCGACTACCGACTGTTCAAGGGCAAGACCAGGCAGTACGTGTATATCAGCTCGGCATCAGCATACCACAAGCCTGCACGTCACTATGTCATCAACGAAGGCACCACTCTCGCCAACCCACACTGGGAGTACTCACGCAATAAGATTGCCTGCGAGAACTACCTCATGACACTATATCGCGAAGAGGGATTCCCTGTCACCATAGTACGTCCAAGCCATACATACTGCGAAAAGTCCGTGCCTGTCGGCATACACGGGAAGAACGGCAGCTGGCAGGTGCTCAAACGAATGATGGAGGGCAAACCTGTCATCGTACATGGTGATGGCAGTACGTTGTGGACCCTGACATACAACGAGGACTTTGCACGAGGCTTTATCGGACTGCTTGGCAATCCGCACACCATCGGCGAAGCATTCAATATCATGTGCGACGAGTCACTTACATGGAATCAGATATACTCTACTATAGCACGTCACCTCGGCGTAGAGTACCGCCCTTACTACGTGACGTCATCCATGATACGAGATGTCGCACCTGCGTCATACGATATGGAGGGCAACCTCTTAGGTGACAAGGCCGTGACGGTAGTCTTCGACTGTTCAAAACTCAAGGCGGCGGTACCTGGATATAAGGCGACCACCCGATTTGACGAAGGCGTCAAGATAGCCATCGACTACGTACTGGCACATGAGGAGTGTCAGGTGGCAGACCCTGAGTTTGATGCATGGTGCGACCGCGTCATCGACGTACTGGAGACTGCAAAGCATACACTCGTCGCATCACTTCGTTAGCAACATGCGGACGATAATGTGACGCCTCATAATAATTGTGGTAATCCGCGTTCCATTGGTTTGGACCGGAGAAGTCATGCACCCTTTCCGAGCCAAAGGTTTCGGAAAGGTTTTTTATATCTTGAGGGTTGAGCCTAATCTGATTGTACAGCGGACTGACTATACATTGCACATCAGTATGATGTCGGTCAACTACAGCCTTGAGCCTTGCAAGCAGAGCCCTGTGCTCATCGCCAATCACAGGAGGAGATACCGAGTCGGGGTGCTGCACGCCGTCGAAGACACTGACACGTGCCTCATTGTAGTACTTGCCCTCATCTATGCATCGCTCCATGATGCCGAAGTCCATCTCGTTGTGTACAGGGTCGTACGTGAACATGTCATCATTGAGCAGTTTCTCACCCACCATATATGGCTTGAGAGTACCGCTCATCTTATAGTCCACATATGCCCTCAGGAACTTTGGATTGATAAATGTGCGGAAGTTCTGCATCTGAAACCTCATACGTCCCACAGGCGTATCAAGCTGAGGAGCGAGCATGAGCAAATGACTGTGTACATTGGCAGTACTGCGAGCGAGCAAGTCTGCATCCACCACCAGCAGGACATTCCTTAGTTCTCCCCCACGGCTCTCTATCCACTCCATCTTGAGTACAATACCGAGCAACGACTCTGCAGCGGCGTCAAAGTGCATGGCACAGTGGCACGAGTCGAGATGCTCTGTCCACTCAGACAACGAGTAGTATATGCTTCTCGAATTGCCAAACACATACGAGTCGTACCCATACTTCTCCGCCTGTCTCTCGTATACAGAGCATGACACATAGCCCGGATTGAGCGACACTCCGCCCACTACCTCGTCTGTATAAAACTCGTCATGATGGCGCACGACCTTAAACGGATCCAGCACCACATATACGACCCACATGGCAATGAGGGGCGTACACATCAGCATCAAGCGCTTGGTATATTTGTAATACTTCTTCATGGCGTGCGTTAGAACTGAAAGTATATAAACTGAGCCGACTGGCCACTAAACCACAACATCATGCCTATCAGCAGGTAGTAGAGCGACATCCTCATCCACCACCTACCTCCCAGCGACTCCAGAGCGTGAGCACGTCTGCGTGACCTCCACTCCATCAGTATCATGACGGCAATAGGCACTATGATGCTCTTCTCTATCGTAGGCAATCCATGCACACCTGCTGTCCACATCCTCGTATAGTAATCGGTAGCTGACGCCATATCACTGGAGCGTACAAGTATACGCACATACGCCACCACGGCAAATGTACCGAACATCCGCATCACGTCTGCCCACCTCAGACTCACTTCGTCTGTATTCTTGCCATTAAGCCACTTCATAATATATGGGAAGAACATAGTGCCGTGCAACGCTCCCCACAGTATATACTTCCAACTGGCACCATGCCACAGACCGCTCAACAGGAATACGACCATGGTATTGACCATAGTCCGCCACTTGGCACACCTGCTACCACCAAGGGGGAAGTATACATAGTCACGAAACCACTGAGTAAGTGATATGTGCCACCTCCTCCAGAAGTCGGGTATGCTTCGGGCAAAGAGCGGATAACGGAAATTGTCATTTAGTCTGATGCCAAACAATCTTGCGCAACCTATGGCGATGTCCGAGTATCCTGAGAAGTCTGCATATATCTGTATCGAGTAGAGCACTGCTCCCATCACCAGAGTCAACGAGTCAGCGCTGCCGTGTCCGACAAATATCTTGTCGACAGTACCGGCTAGCGCATCTGCCACCGCTATCTTCTTGAAGAATCCCCAGAGCATCCTGCGGCTGCCATCGACAAGCTGCTCGTATGTCACCGTACGGCGCTGCTTAAACTGTGTGAGCAGACACTCTGCCCTCTCTATCGGACCGGCGACAAGCTGTGGAAAGAAACTCAGATATGCGGCGAAGTCCAGTATCGACCTCTCTGCCTCTATGCGCCTACGGTATACATCTATTGTATAAGATAGTGCCTGAAAGGTGAAGAAACTGATACCTACAGGCAACATGATA
>JAZLKQ010000169.1:0-2494 GCA_045597745.1 Bacteroidaceae bacterium
CTTGAAGATGGCTTGGAATCCACAAGCGTTTACTGCTGAAACGTTCCGTGACCATACTGCATCGTTTTGTGCAGATGCTTTTGGCGAGTCAGAGGCTAAGAAGGCCCAGTTTATTCTTGAGAAGTATTTGCAATATAATGGACGTGTAACGCCAGAGTTGCTTAATTCTCGCACATATAATCTTGTGTCTGGTGAATTCAAGGAGGTGGTTAATGAATACAAGGCTCTTGAAGCCGAGGCTTTGCGACAATATATTGCTATCGATCAAGATTACAAAGATGCATACTTCCAGCTCATTTTGTTCCCTGTTCAGAGTATGGCCAACCTATACGAAATGTATTATGCACAGGCAATGAATCAGTATCTCTATGAGCGCGGTGATATGGAAGCTAATTATTGGGCCGATAAGGCTGATGATTGTTTTGGTCGTGACAGCTTGCTGACCGTGGAGTACCACGAGTTGAATAATGGGAAGTGGAACCATTTGATGGATCAGACGCATATTGGTTATAAAATTTGGCAACAGCCAGATAAGAATTACAGAGTGGATGTAAGGCGTTTGTCAAGGGATGGTCAGAAGGCTTGCGGGCACTCGTCGAACTTCGGTTATGTCGCCATTGAGGCGGAGCATTTCTATAGTGTTAGTGATGCTTCAGAAGCTAAATGGACATGTATCCCAACATACGGCAGAACCAAGTCTGCAATGGCACTTATGCCATACAAGGCATCGACCGAGGATGCTGCCATAAGATATATGGTTACTTTGCCAGATGGAGTTGATGAGGTAAAAGTTCATGTCGTGACCAATTCTACTTTGCCGTTCTTGCGTAAGGAAGGTCATAGATATAGTGTTCAGATTGATGATATGGAACCTGTGGTTGTCAATTATAATGGTCGCTATACGGAAGATAACCAATGGGAGATGTATGACATTGTTGCTACTCGTGTCATTGAGACAGTTACCACTCTTAGGGTCAATTCATCATCCAACGAGCATATTGTGACTATTCGCCCTATTGAGCCAGGTATGGTGTTGGAGAAGGTTGTCGTAGATTATGGAGGATATAGTAAGTCACATCTGTTTGGTACAGAGAGTAACTATGAATGTAAGAAATAGTAATAACAAAAATAAATAGCTTTATATGGAAACAAATTCTAGTACAGAATCAAAGGGCTTCTATAAGCTTTCTTGGTTGCAACGCATCGGTTTTGGTTCGGGTGATTTAGCTCAGAACCTTATTTATCAGACAATCAGCATGTATTTGCTGTTTTTCTACACCGACATTTTCGGACTCAAGGCTGGTGATGCAGCAGCAATGTTTGGTGTTGTCCGTCTTATAGATGTATTGTGGGATCCTTTGGTAGGAACCTTTGTTGATAAGCATAATCCAAAATTTGGTAAGTATCGATCATATCTTGTACTTGCTGGTTTGCCACTGACGGTGCTTGCAATTCTCTGCTTCTGGAATGGTTTTGCTGATGCCGACTATATGACTAAGTTGATTTATGCATACGTTACGTATGTAGGAATGTCGATGCTCTATACACTTATTAATGTGCCTTACGGAGCACTTAATAGTTCTCTTACTCGTGATACTGATGAGATTACTATCTTGACTTCTGTTCGTATGTTCATGGCAAATGTCGGTGGTCTTGCTGTTTCGGCAGGTATTCCTATTTTAGTTGCTGTAATGGCAGGAGTGACTGAGGTCGAAAATTTGCCAATCAAGATGGCTCTCTTTATGGGCCTCGGGTCTTTACCTTCATTTGTTTTTATGCCTCTTGTCCCAGCTATCAAAAAAGCTGTTGGCAAAAAGAATATGTTCTACATATTCCTCTCGGTAGCAATCATAGGTATGGCGATGCTCTATATCATCACAAAGACTATGAATATGGAGGAGAATATGACGCTCATCTATATTGCCCAGTTTATTAAGTCTACAGGTGTCATTGTTGCAACAGGTTATATGTGGGCTCTCATACCAGAAGTCATCTCTTATGGTGAGTACACTACAGGCAAACGTATTTCTGGCATTGTGAATGCTCTTACTGGTATCTTCTTCAAGGCTGGCATGGCCATGGGTGGCGTGGTTCCAGGTTTTGTTCTCGCTATATGTGGCTATCAGGCTGCTGCTGAAGAAGCAAGTACACTCCCAAAGGATTCTGATGCTTGGTTTGGTACAATGCTCATCTACTCTCTCATTGGTTTGGCTCTTCTCATCTTCTGCTTCTCTCAGTGCAAAGAGCGTGTCGTAATGGACAGCAAGGAGACTGAAAACGTCAAGGTGAGCGACTTGTGGATTGAGTTCTTCCGCAACCGTCCTTTGCGTGTCGTTGCGTTGTTCTTCATCACAGCTTTTGCTATGATGTCTGTAGGAAATGCGGCAGGAGCATATTATATGAACAACCTTCAAGCTCAAACACCAGAAGCACAAGAGGGTATCCTTTGGCTTGTTTGTGTTATCCCTGCTATTCTTCTTGGTCTTGCAATGTT
>JAZLKQ010000170.1:0-5769 GCA_045597745.1 Bacteroidaceae bacterium
TTTCGCCCCTACCCTACGTTTAAGGTCTGCTATACGAGTCACATAGTTTCTCCTGTCACCATCGTCTTCCCAATTTGGCTCTAACATCACAGACCACACCTTTCGGTTTGGGCAGCTCATTATCCTGTTTATATATGCAGGATAAGTCTTGTTAGGCACTTTCTTGTCAAAATAATACTCACCAGGTGCTTCAAGTATCTGACAGATAGGTTTGCCTTCCTTCAACACATTTACTAACATGAAACTGATATAACCAGTACCTTCTGCTGCATCGTCATTGTTTATCATCTGATTGAAGTTATCACACAGAGATTTATAGTTCATGTCCTCAGATGGGCGGAAACTCCTCACAGGCTCTACAGTATACCCTTCATGTGCAAGATAGCGAGTAAGGCGTACCAATGTCATAGTCTTACCACAAGATGTAGGGCCATATAGTATTACAATTGGGGTATTAGGATCAGCTATATTGACCACAATAGCATTTGGGTCATTCATCTCTTTATCACTAAGTCCATGTATCTTATCACTATTATCATTATCGTCTGCCACTGGGGCATTATCTACTAGAGTGTCATCTATCATAGTAGTTTCTGTATCAATATTATTTATATCTAATGCCATAAGTCTTTAGTTTTTAGTTTGTTTATAATCTTGTTGTACCAATCACGCATCATTATCAACTCTGTCTCTTGAATGCAATGTCAAAGAATATGAATGCTGCAATGTCAACGAGTATTGAGATAATCACCCAGAATACAAATCCCAGTCCGTTGAGTTTACCCGTAACGAAGTCTACCCATACATCATATACGCTAAGCAATCGCTTTACCTTTGTCTCAGGCTTGTCGCATGTATATGTCTCCTTGTCCGCATCATTCTTGAAGTCTACAAACTGCTGGTATGACTTGATAGTTGCATATCCTCCATTGAGTTTTTCGCAGACAGTCTGCACATCATCAGCATCATACAGATCCAAATTGCCATCATCAATAAAGTTACTGACCTCTTCCAGATTCTTTACCATAGTTTTAGCTTCCTTTCTGTAGTTGTCATTAGATGGTTGCATAGACTTAGCTATATTCATCTTCTTATTCTCCATCTGCATGATAATCATCTCTCGATAAGCTTTATACAACTTGTTTCTGTCTTCTACAGAACTGCCAGTTCCAGAAAGCTTATTAATGCTTGCCACACCAAGTATCTGAGCTATCTCACCAAGTATTTTCTCTGTCTCTGGTCCATTACCAGGATTAATTGGATTCTTTATTTCGGACTCAAGAGACTGCAGCTTAGTATTGACTTGATTCTCCAATTCTGCCTGCTTAGCCTTTATCTTAGCATCTGTCACAGTATTATCTCTTATCTGTATGAGGTATGCCTTAGTCGTCGCAATGTCTTGAGTAACCTCGTTTTCAATCATGTTCCTAAAGAAGAATGTATGAGTATTCGTTGGCATACTGCATACAAGCCAGAATACCAATACGATAAGGATGCCCAACACAAACTTACTGGTGCGCTTCTCCATATATACGTTCTGATTAAGGCTATCTGTTATCATCTTGGTGCCCCACGAAGCTATAAAGAAGAAACCAATAGTTACTATCCAACACAGTATTAGCGGGAAGGAAGGTAACAAAAGGTGTAAAGACTCTGCTGTAGCCCAGCAACTAACTGCTGCAAATGCCACAAATGCTAAAATGCAAAAGATTTTCTTGTACTTGTTGTTATTCATATTACAAAAATGTTTTTAATAGTTATTTTCCTTTCAAAATTACTTATTACTCTTGATACCACCTATTCTTTATTGTGATACTTTATGAACAGTCGGAGATACTTTATGAGTTGATATGTACGGACGTGACATTTGCATCATACGGTCGATAAAGGCTAATCATACGTATGACGAAGGCTAATCATACGTATAATGAAGGCTAATCATACGTATGTATTATACCACATACAGGGAGTATGCAGATTCGGGGTGCAAATGCTAATAATGTATGAAAGATGTTTTTGCTATTTGCTATGTATGTAGGGGATATTACATGCTTTGTAATGCCTCCTTCGCACTATTGCGGACCTCTGTGTCTGTTGTCTGACTCGCACACTTCTGCAGCAATGACTTTGCTTTTGCTAAGTCTTTCTTGACACCTGTGCCGTTGTAATAGCAGAGGGCAAGGTTGTACATGGCACGAGGTTGATTCTTATCTGCTGCTTTCCTGGTGTATTCTACATACTTTTGCGTATTGTGCAGTTCTTTGTAACATAAAGACATACTGAACAGAACGCCCGACTCGTCTTCTACGCCAAGATCAAGTGCTTTCTGATAATAATGCAGCGCTTTGTTGTAGTCAATGCTTGTGCCATCGCCCTGTAGATATGAATCTGCCACAGCACTACAAGCCTTAGGCATACCACCATCTGCTACTTTTTTAGCATATTCGAAAGCTTTTTGCTTGGATTGTTCCACTCCAAAGCCATTGTAATAGCATCCTACAAGTCCTAACATAGCTTGCAAACATCCCATATCTGCAGCTTTCTTATAATATGCGAATGCTAATCTCGGATTCTTTTCTGTTCCAATTCCTTCCTGATAGAGATAGCCAACATTATTGATAGCAGTAGTGTCGTTTTGGTCTGCAGCAAGCATACTATATTCGAAAGCTTTTGAACCGTCTTTTTCTGTTCCTATGCCTTGTGTATACATGATTCCAAGCCGACGTTGTGAAGGAGCATATCCTTTATCTGCAGACTTCTTATACAGGGCGAATGCCATGCCATAGTCCTGCGTTACCCCATTTCCCGCCTCATATCGAGTACCAAGATTGTACTGACCTACTTCGTCGCCAGCATCTGCAGACTTGCGAAGCAGTGTTAGTGTCTCGTCGCTGTTTCCATTCTTTTCCTCAAGTGCGAGGGCGAGATTGTTCTTTGCGCCCTCATCACCTAAGTCTGATGCTTTAGAATACCAGTATATTGCCTCATCAAGATTCTTTTCGACTCCTTCACCAAGATGATACGAATGTCCAAGATTGAACATAGCTTCTGGATATTCCTGCTCGGCAGATAGCTTGGTATACTCAAATGACTTCTTGTAGTCTACAGATACATACTGCCCCCAATAGTACATTATGCCAAGTCTATTTTGTGCATACTCATTGCCTCCATCTGCAGCCTTCTTGAGATAGCGGAATCCTTCGGCTTCATTCTTTTCTTGTTCATACTCGCCGTCAAAGAGAGAAACACCATATATGACCATGGATATAATGTCTCCATTGTCGGCTGCCATCTTGATGTATCTTAATCCCTTAGAATAATCCACGTCCACTTCATGTGCTCCGTTGTCGAGTCCGATGTATGCACTGCCTACAATATACTGGCAATAAACATCGCCATTGATTGCTAAGTTTTCTTCCCACTTCAATACTTTAATCGGAAGTGGACGGATATCAGAATTCTCATAAAAAGAGACCATAACACGCTGTGCAGACAACAGTCCCATATCGGCTGCCTGTTCGTACAGACCTATAGATTTCCCAATGCTTTCTGGGGTGCCTTTCGCTAACAACTTCTCAGCTTTCTTTGCCATTTTTACCGCCTTGGTAGTATCGACTGGTATAATGTGCTGTGCTGCCTGACAATAAGATATAGTAATGATGACAGCGACAAATAATGATAAAATACGGTTCATGTTGAATATAAGTGATTTTAGTTTACTTTCTCTTTCTGTTTGTTATCTTAAGCACACTCTTTGCATAGTCTATCTCTATCTTGCCGAGTCTGCTGAGTACTGTCTGGCCGAGGAGTATAGGCGCCTTCTGGTTGTGCACAACCGATGCCTTCACATTCTGAAGCATGAGGCCGCCAAACTCTACCTTATCCAGTACTATTGTAGTACCTTCTGCAATATCTCCACTTGCTGTACCATAGTAGTTAGTTCCCTTGAGTGCAGACTTTGAGAGATAACCGTTCTTGAGCATAAACTGTGCTTCGACAGAAGAAATCGTTACATCAGCAGCCCCTGTATCAAAATAGAATTGAAGAGGGAGTCCGTTGACTGTACAACGGACCTTGTAGATACCTGCATCTTTGGTAAACGGTACTTCTGTAACCTCCTCGATATAGTCGGTGTCGTTATAAGACTGTGCTTCGGTGTCTGTGCGTGTATTATACTTCTTTATAAGTTGATGGAAACGGTTAGTAGTTCGTATATTGTCAAGATCGGTGTCATTGTTGATGTGCACAAATTCGTGATATCCCATCTGCAGAGCCATCTCCAGGTGATCAAGTGCTTCGTCCTTGTCATCGATGAGACTATAAAGACATGCAAGGTCATACGTGTCGCCTCGACTTGGTTTGCCGTCTTCTATCTTACGTATATACTTTCTGCACTCTACAGTCCTGCCCATGCGAGCGTAAGCGTATGCAATCCGCATGTTGTCACGAAGACTCTCGCGCTCTTGCAGTTCTTCGTCAAGTATATGCTGTCAGTCCGCTATAGCATCGGACGTACGTCCAAGTTTGTGATAGATTTCTGCTCTCAGTCCGTAATAAAACGTATAGTCCTCACTAAGTCCTATAGCAGTATTGATGTCGTCGAGTGCATTTCTCAACTGATTGGAATACATATATAGTCTGGCCCTATAATAATAGTATGAAGATTCGCTTGGACTGGACGCTATGGCATGATTGATACTCTCGATAGCTTCGCGGTTGCGTCCCATATTGTAGTATATATTAGACTCATCTTTCCACATTCTTGTATATGTCGAATCAAGGGCCTAGCACTTATCAATATAGGTAAGTGCCTCTTGATATCGTCCCAATTCGTTTAGAGTCTCAGCATAGTTAATATAAATAATAGATGGGTCACCAGATTCATACTCAGATATACGCACAGCTTCACGTAAAGACGCCTCTGCTTCGTCAGAATGATCTTTGTATTCATTCATTATGCCACAATAGTAACTCCATTTTGACTCATTAGGCGATTTGAGCTGCTTAGCCTTAAGTTGCGAAGTTAATACTCCTAATGCATTATCCGCTAATTCATACAACTGCAAGAAAGCCTTCGTGTCATTATTTATGTCAAGAGCCTGAATGACATCTTGACAAGCCTCTTTATATTTGTGCATCGCCATATAAGTGTCTGCACGAAATGTTAATGATGGAGAATACTTTGGTTTTAGTTTCACTGCATGGGTGTATTTTTCTAAAGCCAATTCGTAGTTGCCCTTATTATGCTCATTGCGTCCCTGGTAAGTCCACATCTGAGCAGAATTTTGTTCTTCTGGCATCAAGCGTTTGAGCTCAGATTCAACTGTTGCATAACGTCCGAGAGCATTGAGCAGATTACACTTGTCATAAATGTATGAAGGAGCAGGATATGTCTTATACGCCAGTTCAAAATAGTTAAGTGCTTTAAGAGTGTCTTCCATTTCTTCATACACATCACCAAGTAACTTATAACCCAAGGAATAAAATTCCTTATCCTTCTTAGGCAGAAGCTTCATTCCTGCTTCTACTTTTTCGATGGCAGAGCCATACATGTCATATTTCTCATATATAAACGCCTGCCATATCATAGCATATCCATTCTTTGGATTAGAGCCTAATTCCTTGTCAAAATATTCCATGCTTTTGCTATATTCCTCATTGTAATAGGCTTCCGTACCGCTCTGATAATAGAATGTCTCCGGACGCTTGATATTGTCTTGCGCCACGATTGTCGCTCCTGTCACCATGACAAGGAGAAAGGTAATAATA
>JAZLKQ010000171.1:0-2974 GCA_045597745.1 Bacteroidaceae bacterium
GTTGCCATCTGCGAGAATATTCTACCGTACTCTTCAGGTATAACACCCGTTTTTATATACATTTGCCCAAACTTGGCTTTCATCCCTGCATGAGAACTTACAGGTATACCATCAGCCACAAAGAGAGCAGACAAAGTATAGAATAGTGCATAATACAGTCTATTTGCACAGTTGCTATATCTTTTGTTATTGTATGCCAACTCTACGTCTTCGTACGCTTCAAGGGCTCTTGCCTTATACAAATCTATAAGCGTGATGCGATCCTTCTCTTCCATATTTCTAATTCAATCGTATCTTATCACGTTCTACATTCTGATAATAAGGGGTGAATGACATCTTTTTCCATTCATTAAAAGTATACAACTGTGGACTGACAGCCGTTGCGTAATTCCACCCCATATCGACGAATGGGTAACTATAATCGTCCTCGTCAGTTGCGGCAATGGATGGTTTGTTGAGCAATATCAGTATGTCCCAATCCGAGTCAACGCCTGCATCGCCTCTTGCTTGAGAACCATAGAGCCACACCTCACCGCCGTCTGGTATCACACGACGTGCCACTTCCTTAAGCGACTGTATTATCTGCGACCTATTGTCCATGGTACTTAAATTATTAGTTGTAATGAATATGTCTAAATATCATTCTACAAACAGATGCACAAAGACATTTGTTTTCGCCATCGACGTCTTTTCGCCAATATAATGCAAAGATACAAAAAAAGAGGGAAACAAAATGTTTCCCCCTCATTATTTTGCTTATTTTAATCATTAGCCAAACAGTTCACGAAGTGCTTCCTCCACCTTGCGCACAGGCTTCACCCTTATCTTCATCTTCGAGACGTCAAGTCCCTGCATGTTGGAGTTAGGGATGATGATAGTGGAGAAACCCAACTTCTCAGCCTCGGCGATACGTTGGAGAATGCGGCTCACAGGGCGGATCTCGCCGCTCAGACCTACCTCTCCAGCCATGCAGACACTGCGGTCGATGCCCGTATCTACGTTGCTCGACAGTACGGCGGCAATGACACTGAGGTCTATGGCAGGGTCGGTGACACGTATGCCGCCTGCGATATTGAGATAGACGTCCTTTTGTGCAAGCTTAAATCCCACTCGCTTCTCAAGCACAGCAAGCAACATATTGAGTCTACGGAGGTCAAATCCCGTCGCGCTCCTCTGCGGAGTACCGTACGCTGCAGTGCTCACAAGAGACTGAGTCTCAATAAGCAACGGACGCACTCCCTCGATGGCGCACGCTATGGCAACGCCGCTCAGTCCCTCGCTGTCAGCAACATCAGAGAGGAGGAGTTCGCTCGGATTGTCCACAGCACGGAGTCCGTTGTGCACCATCTCATAGATGCCGAGCTCGGCAGTAGAGCCAAATCGGTTTTTGATGGCACGTACTATGCGGTACATGTAGTGCTGGTCGCCCTCAAACTGAAGCACTGTATCGACCATGTGCTCGAGTATCTTCGGACCCGCTATACTGCCCTCCTTATTTATATGGCCTATCATGATGACAGGTGTGTTGCTCTCCTTGGCAAACTTGAGTATCATCGCCGCGCACTCACGTATCTGTGAGACGCTGCCCGGCGAACTCTCGACATTCTCCGTCGCCATGGTCTGTATCGAGTCGACGACCACCAGATCTGGCTGGACCGCCTTGATATGCTCAAACATAGTCTCTACCATCGCCTCACAGACCACAAGTACTTCGCCCTCGCCCGACTGGTCGATGCGGTCGGCACGTAGCTTGAGCTGGCGCGCGCTCTCCTCTCCGCTGACATACAGCACCTTATGCCCCTTGAGTCTGAGTACTGTCTGAAGGATGAGGGTGGACTTGCCGATGCCTGGTTCGCCACCGAGCAATGTGAGCGAACCCGGCACAAGACCGCCTCCGAGCACACGGTTGAGCTCGTTGTCGAGGAGGTTGATACGTGGCTCGTCCTCCGTCTTGATACGGCTCATGGATATGGGGCTCGTGCCTGATGAAGACGTCGCCACGCCATAGTCTGCAGAAGCATATCCGCCACCCTTAGGCTTGCCTACCTTCTGCTCTACAAACGTGTTCCACTCTCCACAGGCAGGGCACTTGCCTATCCACTTGGGAGCGTCATATCCACATGAGGTACATACGTACTGTATCTTGTCCTTAGTCTTTGCCATGGTACTGATGATGTCTTGATAAGTTGAGCCCGTCACTCACCTACACGAGCGTGATGACAGCCTTGCCAGTCACTCTCCATTCGCCTCCGCTATATATAGCATTGCCTATCTCGTTGGTCTTGTAACCCGTTGGATGACTGATGGTTGGTAGATTAGGAATACTACATGCAGGCTCTATGAGACGTGAGATGCTGCGTAGAGCTATTGGCGATGCTGAAGCGTCGTTGATAAGGACGAACTCGCCCGTCATGCCGTCGTGGGTCTTGAGAGCGTATATCGAGTCTGAAAGTTCACGCTGCTGAGTCATACCCTTAAATCGTCCGTCGGTCGTAACACCCGAGAAGTAGTATACCTGTATATCGTCCTGTGGCTGAGGTGTTGGTGCTGCTTCAGCCTCATCGTCGTCATCGTCCTCTACAGACGACACGTCGTCGTCATCTTCATCGTCTGTCACCTCTGCTACCTCGACGGGTGCTTCCTCCTCTATCTGCTGGCGCATGTCCTCGTCCTCTTCCTCCGTCTCAGTGGCAACAAGCTCTGCAGGCTGTGTCAACTTCTTGAGCTGTATGCGTATCTCGCTAAGTTCGAGTTCGAGCGAATTGACCTTCTTGACAAGTAGATGACGGTCGCTACGATAACCAGAGTTGTGTACATACGCGTCCGCCTCGCTCATGATGCAGACCTTGCGAGCTATGAGTACAGCCACGACAATGGCAAGTATAAGCACGGCGATGAGGAAGACTACGAGTGTCAAGAGCTGCTCGTGGTTGAATCCCATAAACATTGCCTCTGAAGGGGCAGGTCGAGACAC
>JAZLKQ010000172.1:0-22232 GCA_045597745.1 Bacteroidaceae bacterium
CGAATTGCCACGATATGACTTCCAGATAGGCGAGCGAGTGTTTGAGGGAAGAAAGCTCAAACTTGGCTCTGGCGACGTGATAATACTCGAGGGCAATCATGCGCTCAATCCGATAATGTCCTCTCAGATAGCCGAAAAGGACAAGTACCGTATATACGTGTCAGCCCTTACTGCCATATCGCTTGACGACCACAACTACGTGCCGCCGACCGACATACGACTGTTGCGCCGCGTGTTGAGAGACTATCTCTATCGTGGATTCTCAGCCAAGGAGACCATACATCGATGCCCAAGTGTGACGGCGGGGGAGGAGAAGTGGATAGTGCCTTTCCAGGAGCACGCCGATGCAACATTCAACAGCGCCCTGCTGTATGAACTCGGGCTTATACGTGACAAAGTCATGCCTATACTGGAGCAAGTATGCGAACGTGACCCCGAATATGCAGAGGCGAGCCGTCTGCGCAAGTTCCTGCGTTACTTCACTTCAGTACCAGCCGACCAGGTGCCACCGACATCACTACTGCGTGAGTTTGCTGGAGGCAGCTCATTTAAGTATTGATGTAGTCCGTACTTTTCATATCACACGTCCGTACAAATCACGTCATTTGTGCGGACGTGTTGCGTTATTTGTGCGGACGTGTTGCGTTATTTGTACGGACGTGTTTGTACTGACTACCTGAGCGTATATATAGCATTAGATATAGGATCGAAATCCATAGTCCAGACATGTAAAATGCGACATACGTATGATGAAGGCTCGACATACGCTTGACGAAGGCTCGACATACGTATGACGAAGGCTCGACATACGTATGATATATTTGCACCTTCTGCAAGTGGATTATGAGAGGATTTGCAGATAAGGTGATATTATTCTCTTTTTATTTTGTCTATGTTTATATTTTGTGTTAACTTTGTCCCTGGACTAATTGCAAAACTAATCTTATTTTACAATGTTGAATACCACAAACTTCTTTGCTGTTGACCTTGGCGCGACAAGCGGTAGAACCATACTCGGCTCTATCGTCGACGGCAAGCTGATACAGCGTGAACTTACAAGATTTCCAAACAACATCATCGAGACGGGCGGTCACTTCTACTGGGACATCTACGCTCTCTACAGCGAGATCATCCGTGGACTCAAGGTCGTTGCGTCCGAAGGCATAGAGATAGCGTCTATAGGCATAGATACGTGGGGAGTCGACTTCGTATGTGTAGGCAAGGACGGCGCCCTGTTGCGCAACCCTTATTGCTATCGCGATCCTCACACAGTGGGCGCAATGGAGGAGTACTTCAGTCTTGTCCCTAAGGAGAAGGTGTACGAGAAGACGGGCATACAGTTTATGAACTTCAACTCCCTCTTCCAGCTGTCGACTCTGCGCAAGAATCATGACTCTGCACTTGAGGCGGCAGACAAGATACTCTTCATACCAGACGCTCTCATGTATATGCTCACGGGCGAGGCTGTATGCGAGTATACTATACTGAGTACGAGCCAGATGCTTGATCCACGTACCAAGAAGATTGATCCGGAGCTTATCGATGTGATAGGCATCAAGGAGAGCCAGTTTGGACGATATGTCAATCCATCTGACGTCGTGGGCACACTGACTGAGGAGGTGCAGAAGCTGACAGGGCTCGGTGCGGTACCAGTGGTAGCTGTGGCAGGACATGATACGGGCGCTGCTGTAGCGGCTGTACCTGCTGCCAATGAGCGCTTTGCCTACCTGAGTTGTGGCACGTGGTCTTTGCTCGGTATAGAGACCAAGGACGCTATCATCAACGCCAAGAGCTTTGAGTACAACTTCACTAATGAGGGAGGTATAGAGGGTACAACCCGATTCCTCAAGAATATCTGCGGTATGTGGCTGCTTGAGAGATGCCGTAAGGAGTGGACTGATGCACCTTCGGATGTAGGTCAGCTGGTGCGTGACAGCATGGATAGCCCTGCATTCCAGAGCTTTATCAATCCTGACGATCCACGCTTCGCCAATCCTGTAAGCATGGTCGATGCTATCAAGGGCTACTGTGAGGAGACAGGTCAGCCAGTGCCACAGGACTATAAGCAGATGGCAAGATGTATATTTGAGAGCCTTGCGCTGCGCTATCGTCAGGTGCTTGGTTACCTCAAGTCACTTGCTCCTTTCCCTATCGAGAAGCTGCATGTCATCGGTGGAGGCTCGCGCAATCAGTATCTCATGCAGTTTGCAGCCAACTCAGTCGGCATCCCTGTCATCACAGGGCCTGTGGAGGGTACGGCTATAGGCAATATCATGCTACAGGCTAAGGCTGCCGGTGTGGTTGGCGATATGTTTGAGATGCGTCGTATCATAGCAGACAGCATAGAGCTCAATACTTACATGCCAGAGGATACAGAGGCGTGGGACAAGGCGTACGAGCGCTTCGAAGATATGACAGGATAGTATTGTATACATCTTTTTGGCATAAACAGCTGAAACTAAACACTTTTGTAAAAACAAGAATACTTAATAACTAAATAACTAAATCACTCATTCTTATGAAATCAGAACTTATAGAACAGGCTTATCAGGTAGCGAAAGCTCGCTATGCTGAGCTCGGTATTGACACAGAGAAGGTTATCGAGCAGTTACAGAACTTCCACCTCTCAATGCATTGCTGGCAGGCAGACGATGTACATGGCTTTGAACCAAAGGCTGGTGCCATGTCTGGCGGTATACAGTCTACCGGAGACTATCCAGGTGCCGCTCGCAATATCGATGAGCTTCGTGCTGACATCCTCAAGGCAAAGAGCCTTATACCAGGTACTCACAGACTCAACCTCCATGAGATATATGGTGAGTTCAACGGCAAGATGATAGACCGTAACGAGTGCTCTACAGAGATGTTTACAGGCTGGATGCAGTGGGCGAAGGAGAATAACACTAAGCTCGATTTCAATTCGACAAACTTCTCTCACCCTCTCTCTGGCAACTTGACTATATCCAATCCAGACAAGTCTATTCGTGAGTTCTGGGTAGAGCACATGAAGCGTTGTCGTAAGATTGCCAACGACATGGGCGAATATCAGCAGGACCCATGTATCATCAATCTCTGGATACACGACGGTAGTAAGGACGTGACTGTCAATCGTATGCAGTACCGCAGTCAGCTCAAGGAGAGCCTCGACGAGATACTTGCAGAGAAGTATGAGTGGGAGAAGCCATGCCTGGAGTCTAAGGTGTTTGGTATCGGTCTTGAGTCTATGACTGTAGGATCTAACGACTTCTACAACGCATACGCATCTAAGAACAACGTGATGGTAACTCTCGATACAGGTCATTTCCATCCTACAGAGTCTATCGGTGACAAGGTCAGCTCACTTCTCCTCTTCGTTCCAGAGCTTATGCTCCACGTGAGCCGTCCTGTACGTTGGGACTCTGACCACGTCACAATCATGGATGACCTCACTACAGAGCTCTTCTACGAGATCGTTCGTGCAGGCGCTATCGACCGCGTACACTATGGTCTTGACTACTTTGACGGAACACTCAACCGTGTCGGAGCATACGTTATCGGTTCTCGTGCTGCACAGAAGTGCATGTGCCGTGCTCTCCTCGAACCAGTTGCAGACATTCGTGGTATGGAGAATGCCGGACAGATGTTTGAGAAGCTTGCTACTATCGAGGAGCATAAGGCAATGCCTTGGAATGCTGTATACGACGAGTTCTGTCTCCGCAATGATGTGCCTGTTGGCCTTGACTACATCAAGGAGTGCCAGAAGTATGAGCAGGAAGTGACATTGAAGCGATAATTCATAATTCGTAATTCATATTTATGGCAAAAGGCAGTCTGAAGAGTACGCTTGCCGTATCTCTCAACAATTATCTTGATGCAGGTGCTATCGTTGCCGGTGGTAGCGGTATTACACTTTGGAAGAACTATCTTGATCTTTCGGAGATGCATCTTGGCTGGATCAATGCCCTGAGTGCTAATGCTTTGGGTGCAGCTATCGGTGCTATCGTGGGCGGTTTCCTTGCAGACAAGTTTGGACGTAAGTTCATATTTACTTACAACCTCTTGGTGTATATGCTCGGTGTACTTATCGTTATGCTTTCGGTCAACTTCCCTATGCTCCTTGCAGGTTTCCTCATCACAGGTGTATCTGTAGGTATTGGTGTACCTGCTTCATGGACTTACATATCTGAGAGTTCCGAGGTTAACAACCGTGGACGTAACATCTGTATCTCGCAGATGTCTTGGGGATTTGGCCCTATGATTATCCTATTGATGGGTATGTTGCTTGCTCCTGGCGGTTATCTCTATGGGCCGGTTGAGTCTTTGGCTCATAGCATACTTGGAGCAGATGCGCTACAGGCCAGCGTAGAGGTGTTCAGTTCTCGTGTAGTGTTCTTCACTTTGTTTGTAGTTGCTTTCATCGCATGGCTTCTACAGCGTCAGCTTGAGGAAAGTGCTGAGTTTAAGGCAAGTAAGGAGGCTGCAAAGGAGAAGGGCGACAAGGGAGATATTCTTAAGTCATTCTCTGTATTATTCTCTAACAAGGTTGCAGTCAAGAGTGCATTGTTCCTTGCTGCTATATACCTCACGTGGAATCTTGTGGCAAGTGTGATGGGATTCTTCTCGCCACATATCTGTGAGACTGCGGGTGGTGTGAGCAACGAGTATTCTAACATGATGAACTGTGCTCAGTGGGCTACTGTGGTAGCTGTGACATTCTGTGTGTCACATGTTGTTGACCGCATGAGCCATAAGGTACTCTACGTCTTAGGCCTTGTATTCGCTCTCTGCACTTGGATTCTCGTGGTAAGTGGAGGCGTCAATAGTTTGGTTGGCCTTTGGGCTTTCGTTATCCTGTGGGGACTTAATGGTGGTATCTCTGTACAGATATTCTATGCTCTTTGGGGTTCAGAACTCTTCCCTGCTAAGTTCCGTGCAGGTGCTCAGGGCTTGATGTTCTTTGTGGTTCGCGGACTTTCTGCAGCTTGGGGACTCGCGTTCACAGGTATATATGGAGAGAATGGAGAGGGATTCACTATAGCTGCTTACTGCATGATTGCGCTCCTGCTCATATCTCTTGTGGTAGGTGTGATTGGTTGTCCTAACACTCGCGGTAAGTCTCTCGAACAGATTACGAAGGAACGCTACGGCAACAATTATTAGTAGATATAATGGGGTGGAGAG
The DNA here is from genome assembly GCA_045597745.1 of Bacteroidaceae bacterium. Classification (GTDB taxonomy): domain Bacteria; phylum Bacteroidota; class Bacteroidia; order Bacteroidales; family Bacteroidaceae; genus Minthosoma. Next base: position 5,161 of record JAZLKQ010000172.1, read on the forward strand.
GCATGTGCGCCACTTCACCTCTTTTATATAGTGATAAATATAACGTTAAGATATATAGACGATATGAATAGTATTCTTGAAGGTCGCCCAGGTCTTGAGGCGGTCGTTAATCAGATAGCTGAGGTTACAGGCTACCTGTGGGAGAAAGGATGGGCTGAACGTAATGGTGGTAACATCACGGTCAACGTTACAGAGTATATGGATGATGCATGTAAGGCTATGCCTGCTATCGCACCTGTCAAGCAGATAGGTATGGTGCTTCCACAGCTCAAGGGTAAGTACTTCTATTGCAAGGGTACGGGCAAGCGTATGCGTGACTTGGCAAAGTATCCTATGCAGAACGGCTCTATCGTGCGTATCTGCGACGATTGCGCCAGTTATGAGATTATAGCAGACGAACCTGTTGCACCTACATCCGAACTGCCAACTCACCTCGCTCTGCAGAACTATCTGCTCGAGACGGGCTCTTGCTACAAGGCTACTCTGCATACTCACCCTATCGAACTCGTTGCGATGTCTCACATACAGCGATTCCTTAAGGATGACGAGATGACTCGTGTGCTCTGGTCTATGATACCTGAGACATTGGCTTTCGCTCCTCTCGGTATAGGTATCGTGCCTTATGGATTGCCATCATCTGTAGAGCTTGCTGAGGCTACGCTTGAGAAGATTAAGAAGCATGACGTGGTGATGTGGGAGAAGCATGGCACTGTGGCTGTAGGTCAGGACATCATGGACGCATTTGACCAGACTGATGTACTTTGCAAGGCGGCAAACATATATATGTGTGCTAAGTCTATGGGTTCAGAGCCTGATGGAATGACTGCTGAGGCAATGAAGGAGGTTCAGGATGTGTTCAACCTTCCAAAGACTCGCCCTTGCTGATGCTTGAGTATTTGGTTGGCGACACTCCGTAAGTGGACTTGAAAGCTCTACTAAAGTACAGAGGGTCGTTTATACCAACTTTATATGAAATCTCGGATATTGTGAGGCGTGTCGTCGATATTAGTTCGGCGGCACGCTTCATCCTTTTCTTCCTGAGGTAGTCTTTAGGCGTATATCCCGTAATTTCTTTCATCTTGCCATAAAAGACAGTTCTGCCCATGCCCATGGCAGACGCGAAGTCATCTGCGGAGAAGTCCGCATTGCCAAGATTCTTGTCGATTATCGTATCGATTTTCTCGATGAAATCATGGTTTTGCTCCTTTTCCTTCTCTGTACGCTTTATCCTGACCTCTCGGGTAAATCGCTCTCGCATATACTCTTTCTGCTCTTTGAGGTTCTTGATGGTGTGACGTAGTCGATGGTTATTGCGTATGGCTTTCCTTATTATTATATATAAGGTGATGGCAGTCGCTAGATATATGATGAGCACCCACCATGATAACCATACTGGTGTGCTTATGTGTATGACAAGGTTTGTACTCTCACCCCATTCGCCTGACGAGTCTTTTGCCCTAACCTGTAGAGTGTAAGTTCCCGGAAGCAAGTTCTTGTAAGTAGCCACATTTATGCTTGTAGCTTCGCACCAGTCGTCGTCATATCCGTCAAGCTTATAGCTGTACTGCTGTGGAACTGTCCTTGAGTAGTCAAGGGTGGAAAATTCGACGTTAAACGTATTTTGGTCGTGCTTCAGTTCTATTCTTTCCGCATATGATATAGACGTAAAGTCCGTAGCTCTTGCATCCGTTGCTTCCGCAAGTGACTGCCCGTTGATGCGGATATCTGTAAAGTGTACTTTATATGTAGACGACTGCCTGATAAGCGTGTTGGAATTGATGGCTACGACACCATCGTTAGTGCCGAATAGTATTGTACCATCTGCCAGTATCTCTGCAGCATTCTCATTGTACACGTTGCCCAACATGTTGTTTGAGATGAAGTGTGTCGTGAATATGCCTTTGTCAACCTCCAAACTTGACAGTCCGTATTCGGTGGCAATCCACATACGACCTTTCTTGTCTTCTACAAAACTCTGTGCCATCGAGTTGCACAAACCGTTGTCTACTCCGTAATGCCTTATCTGTATATGGTCGTATTTGCCGTTGTCACCTATTGTGCAGACAGCTATTCCTTCTCCAGCCTCGCTTATCCATATCCTACCTTTGCTGTCTTTGTAGATGGTGCGTATCTCGTCGCTTAGTAGTTGACGATTGGCGGTATTTAGAGTTATGACATGTTCTTTGTTTTGCGCCATTTCATCGGGAGAAAATATGATGACACCTTCACTTGTGGCTGCCCATATACGGCCGTTATTGTCTTCTACGAGTTGTCTTACTCGGCTCGTTCCGTATGTGCTGTTCAGATGACGGGTAAATGTCCATTCACCGTCTTTTCGTTTTGCCACGTGGCAAACCCCACCGCCCAGTGTTCCAATCCACATTCGTCCTTTGCTGTCCTGAAGTATGGAGTATACATCATTGTGCGATAAGGAGTGGATGTCATCTTCATCATGCCTGTACCACTTGAGACCAATCTGTAGACCTTCCCCCTTTGTGCCTTTCCAGACGGTACCATTGTTGTCCGTCATGAGGCAGTAGATGTTGTTGTGATACGATGTAGGCCTATTTGCTGTGCCGTTGATGCCTGTGTATATGACAAGTTCCTTGTTCTTGTTGGAATATGCTATTTCCCCATTCTTGAGAGCTCGTATCATGCGTATGTTTACTGCGTTCTCATCTCTTTTGCCAAAAGGGTAAAGCACCTTCGTGCTTTCGTTGGATGTAGGCCTAAGTACCGATATGCCAAGGTTGTCCGTACCTATCCATATACATCCGCTCTTATCCTGCATGATACACTTTAGTCGGTTGGTAGGTAGTGGTGATAACTCTGAAGACGAGGAGAAATGTTGTGTCGTGCCTGTCGTCTTGTCGTATACATACAGACCGTCGTCATCAGTTACAACCCATCTTCTGCCCGCTTTGTCTGTTATCTCGTCATATCTGTTTATGGTAGGTGCCTTGCCTGATGGCTTGACGAACGTATCTTTGCGTAGGTCATAACAGCAGAATTCATCGTTTGCCGTACTTATCCAGAGTCGCCCTTGTGAGTCCTCTGCGATGCTCTTGACTCGTTGATCCTTCAGACCCGGCTCGTCGTTGCTGGTGTTGGTTGCAGGTCTATAGTTGCGAAACCGCGTGCCGTCATATCTGCATAGACCGTTGGATGTCGCTATCCAGACAAATCCTTTGCTGTCTTGCATTATCATTCGTACGGTATTATTGGCAAGACCATCGGCTGTGGTAAGTTGGGTGCAGCTAAAGCTGATGTCAGCACCTCGCATATACAAAGGTAGTGACATCAGTATGCAGAACGTCAGTATGACGCTACTCCTATGGACTTTTACATGATGTAAAATTATACTTAACATGACGGTATATTTAAAGTTGATGACCTTGTGTGCACAAAGTTACAAAAGTCTTTGGATATAGCAAATTATTCCGATGAAAAGGCATGTTTTGCTCTTTTTTGAGCTTACGTCTACATGTAAAATGTACGTGTTTCCATAGTCATTATGTACGAATATCCATATCTTACGAATATTTTGTATATGCCAAATATACCATATATATATACCTTTGCCACAGAAACAAAAACTAATTGCTTATGAAACGATTTATCTTGATTGTTTGCTCGTTGATTATAGCATCAACAGCAATCTATGCACAGCGCATCCAGCAGAAACTTGGCCGTGGAGTAGTCGCTGTACAGAATGGTACTAATGTCATGGTAACTTGGCGAAAGCTCGCTCAAGAACCAGAAGACTGTAGTTACAATGTCTACGTGAAGAAGAATGGTGGTGACTTTACCAAGGTTAATTCTTCACCAATCAAAAGGACGAACTTCTCCTCCACTACGACAAGCATACCATTGGGCAGTGAGGTCGCAGTTAAGATGGTAACTACAGAGAATGGTACGTCAGTGGAACATGAGTTGTCTACACCTTTCTTATTTAAGAGTCAAAATCTTCGTAATATCTATATGGAGATTTCGTTTGCAAGTTCTCCACTTGATATGACTAAGTACACTACCAAGTTCGTATGGCCATGTGACCTTGACGGCAATGGTGAGATGGACTATGTGGTAGACCGTTGTCCAGTAGATGGCACCCTCAACTACTACGTGGAGGCGTACCTTGCAGATGGTACATTCTTATGGAATGTCGACCTTGGACCAAACGAGAAACCTTGCGATGGTCAGAATGATAACATGTGTGCGTACGATATAGACTGTGACGGATATGGAGAGTTGATCGTACAGACGAGTGACGGTACTCGATTCTGGGATAAGGCTGCAGGTACATGGGGTAAGTACGTACTCGGCAAGTCGACAGGAGACTCAGATGGCGATGGAATCATCAACTACGAGACTCAGACAACCAAGAATCCTCCTCGATATATGACTGTCATCGACGGTATGACAGGTGCAGAGAAGTCCAGTGCTGAGTTTGCTTACGACGTGTCATACAACCGTACAAACAAGGCTTCCCTGATGGGTGAAGAATATAACAAGCATGAGGGTCACGTAGGTATCTTCTACAATGACGGAGTGCATCCAGCGATAGTTGGCGAATGGCACACACGATCTACATCAGACATACATTACTACCGCAATGCTGTGTTCGCTTATGACTTCATCAACGGCAAGGCAACCAACTGGCATCAGTTGAGCAATGATGCACCAGGTGGAGCAGTATTCCACATGATACGTATCGCAGATGTCGATGGAGACGGTTGCGATGAGATGTTGTCAGGTGCATACGCTATGGACAACAATGGTAAGACTCTGTATAATTCGGGCATATCACATGGTGACAGACATCGTACCAGTGATATAGACCCTGAGCGTCCAGGACTTGAGACCTTCTCGATCCAGCAGTACGCACCTGATATGCTTGGTCAGATACTCTTTGATGCAGCTCCAGGCGAACCTATCAAGAAGTGGTATCTTCCTGTCGTAGGCGACGTAGGTAGAGGTGAATGTATGGATGTCGACAAGAATCATCTTGGTTGGGAGATGTGGAGTACGATGGACGGTGTATACGACGCTAAGGGTGACAGGATTGATGGCCTTACCAATGTATATCCTACCGAAGGCATGTGGTGGGATGGAGAACTCGACCGCGAGATACTGCAGACATCAGACTCACATTACAATTTCTACTTCCAGGACTATGGTGGTGGACGTATAGTAGAACCTGCCAAAGCATCAGGATATACACTGAAGACCAGTTATGGTAAGAGAGGTAAGTTCTGGGGCGACATAATCGGAGACTGGCGTGAAGAACTTGTCGTAATACGTGAGGTAAATGGCGTCTGCCAGGGTATTGTGGGTTTGACAACAGATATTGCAACTACTGTCAACAACATATACTGCCTTCAGGAAGACCCACACTATCGTGGCGACTGTACGACAAGAGGCTATTATCAGAGTCCTAACCCTGGTTTCTATCTTGGTTATGACATGCCTCGTCCGCAGCTTCCTCCATGTATGGTGACAGATGCTGTAGCAAAAGCTGACGGCACATATACAGACTATATGCGTTCGCAGACTATCGTTCCTAAGACAGGGGCAACAGTACTGTACGACTTGACTCTCGGCAATGCAGAGGTGTCAATGCCATCAGGAGCAGGTAGTGTATATGCTATGCCTGTCAAGGGACAGACAGTGACAATGAAGGGCGATCTGACTGGTAATGCGGACCTGTGGAAGTCACAGCTCGGTACCCTTGTATACAATGGTAACAGCAACTCGACAGGTACAATATACATCTCAGAAGGTATACTTGAGGTCAATGGCACAATAACGAGCAATGTAGAGTTGCGCGCTCGAGGCACACTTGCTGGTCATGGCGTTGTCAATGCGCTGACCCTTGAAGGCGCACTCAACTACGAGGGAGGACGTATCATGCCAAAGGGTACATTGACATTTGCCAACGGTTTGACTCTCAACAAGAAGACATATATAGAGACTAATATTGACGATAAGTCACTTGTCAAGGTAGTGGGCGACCTTAGTGTTACAAAGCCTGTAGTATTGACTATCGTATCGCAGAATCCTACAGAGGGAGAGTACAAGTTGATAGAGTATTCAGGTGCATTCGCTGGAGCCGAAAGCAACTTCTCCGTACGTGGACTTACAGGTCTTAGCTACAACGTAGTCAACAAGGACGGTGCCATATACCTTATAATAAATGGCCAACGAGAGCCAGCCAACGATGTGATGTGGGTAGGAAACAGCAGCAATCTTTGGGATTATCAGACTAATAACTTTACACTCAATGACGAGGCAACAACATACGTTGCAGGCGATGGAGTAGTGTTTGGTGACGATGCAATGACCACTACTATCAATATCGACGAACTTATGCCAATCGGTTCTGCAACATTCGTCAACAACACAAAGACCTATACTATCCAGGGTGATGGAGGTATATCCGGTACTGGCGACGTCGTGATGAATGGCAATGGCAGGCTTGTGCTTAACGCTACGAAGTCTGATTATACAGGCAAGACCATCATCAACTCTGGTACAGTGACAGTCAAAGAACTTGCAGACGGCGGCATTGCGTCATCTATAGGAGCAGCCTCTTCTGCAGCGACTAACTTCCAGATAGGCAAGGCTACACTTGTTGTCAACAACGCCAATACTGCTACTGATCGTGGCATTACCCTTACTGATACAGCAACGATATCAAATGCGAGCGGAGTCGTAGCGTTGAAAGGTATCGTGCAGGGAGCAGGTACGTTGCTCAAGGCAGGTGCCGGTCAGCTCAACATTACTTACGCTGGAGCAAACACATGGTCGGGCACGATACTACAGGCAGGAACCCTCGCTATGGGTGCATGGAATACCACATTCGGTAAAGCCACCTCGCCAATACTCGTCACAGGTAATAGTACTATAGCCATGTTTGACAATAATACGACGTCCGCTATTCCTACATTCCAGAATGTGCTGACTATAGACAAGGGCAAGACCCTCACGTTCAAGGCAGGTAGCCGATGCACGGTCAAGGGCACACTCAAGGGAGAAGGTACGTATAAGATCAGTTTCCCATACGTGAGAGGAGACGTGTCTACCAATACAAGTGCATTTGAAGGCACCTACGAGGTAGCGTCAAGCAACTGCCGTTTTGTGCAGGCCATGGACATGAGCAAGGCAACACTCAAGATGGATGACGGCTCGTATGCCGCAGGAGTGAAGGCTGGTTCAGGTACAGAGCAGAGCTATACTCACAAGATCGGTGCTATCTCAGGCACAGGTACACTTGGTACAAGCGTATGGAACGTCGGTTATCTCGGCAAGGACGACACATTTGGCGGTGTGTTCAACTCTGCAGCGACAGTCAACAAGTATGGTGACGGCAAACTCTCACTCACAGGAGCAAGCGCTGCATCCATCAATGTCTATGCCGGCGAACTACAGGCCAACTGCACATCAGCGTCTACTACGTCAGGCACCATCACAGTGCGCTCAGGAGCTATACTTGCGGGTAGTGGTCAGGCACAGAATGTGTCAGTACTTGCTGGTGGTACTGTAGGAGCAGGAAAGTCAAGTGCAGTGGTAGCAACCCTCACAGTCAACGGCAACCTTACAGTGGCAAGTGGTGGACACCTCAGATTACGTATGCGCAGTGCCGCAACTCGTACCAATTGCGATGCGTTTAAGGTTGCAGGCAATGTCAAGCTCACGTCACCAGTATTTGACATGACCGAACTTGCCCCAGACTATGAGATAGTCGATGGCGCCGAACTTAAGGTCTTCACAGGAACGGGCAAAATATCTGTGACTGGCGATGTCACTATATTGCCAGCTCAACCAAAGTCTGGTTGGCTCTGGGACACATCTCGTCTCGCTACAGAAGGTATTATCGCCATCGTTGCAGACCCTACATCTATCGGTGGTGTACGTGCGGACGACTTGACCAATGCCGTGATATATGATCTCGCAGGACGACGCGTCAGCAAGGTATCTGTGTCTGGTACATATATCGTCAACGGCAAGAAGATGTATGTCAAGAAGTAGTGATGTCAAGAGAACTTGTTTGTATCTAATAATCTGTTAACAATCTTTGGATGAATAAGATATATTCTATCATACTCGCTATGCTTGCATGTGGTATACACATGCAGGCACAGCGTTCTGTCAACTTCAATGACGGCTGGAGCATACCTCATCTGCCGTCAGGTGTCAAGGTCACCTCTATCAAGGAGGGGCAGACGTTTACCTTACCTCGCGCCTGGAACGAGGAGTATGCGTACCGTGTGCCAATCGAACATCTGCCTGACGACACCGTGAGATATGTGAAGGAGTTTGTAGCTCCACGAGAGTGGAAGGGCAAGAAGATATTTGTCGAATTTGAGGGAGCGCGCCAGAGCGCCGAAGTGTGGCTCAACGGCCATCGTATCGGTCTGCATCAGAACGGAGTAATGGCGTTTGGCTTTGATCTTACACCTTATATATATATAGGGAAGGCAAATCGCATGGAAGTACTTACTGACAATGACTGGGGCTACAAGGAGAAGATAGAGCCTGGCATGGCTGTCAGCGACAATGCGGACCATGAGTCATCTGCCGTGATACGAGATGGCAACAACCTGCCAAACAATGAGTTGAAGCCATCGTCTTTTCAGTGGAACAACAAGAACTTCAACGCCAACTATGGTGGTCTTCCAAAGAATGTACGCCTCCATGTAGTCGGCAAGTTGTATCAGACACTGCCATTGTATAGCGCGCTCGGTACTACCGGAGTGTATGTGTATGCAAAGGACATAGATGTGGCGGGCCATACGGCGACGATACATGCAGAGTCGCAGGTGCGAAACGAGACAAGCAAGTCTCAGCGTGTCATCTACGAGACTGTAGTCATAGACCGTCAGGACGGTACGGAGAAGGCGACCTTTGCATCACAGCCTGTGACTATAGGCAAGGGTGAGACTGTAGTGCTGTCAGCAGAGAGCAAGGTACAGGATCTGCACTTCTGGTCGTGGGGATATGGTTACCTGTACGACGTGAAGACGAGAGTCAAGACCATCTCTGGAGCATGTCTTGACGAGGCGCTCACCACCACGGGATTCCGTAAGACAGAGTTTGGAGACGGACAGTTCCGTCTCAACGACCGTACCCTCATGGTACATGGCTATGCACAGCGCACGTCCAACGAATGGCCGGGTGTCGGCATGTCAGTGCCTGCTTGGTTGTCCGACTACAGCAATAGGCTAATGGTAGAGTCGGGCGGTAATCTCGTGAGATGGATGCATGTGTGTCCATGGAAGCAGGATATAGAGTCGTGCGACCGTGTAGGTCTCATACAGGCGATGCCTGCCGGCGATGCGGAGAAGGACGTGACTGGTCGACACTGGGAGCAGCGCAAGGAACTGATGCGCGACGCCATCATATACAATCGCAACAACCCTTCTGTGATATTCTACGAATCGGGCAACAAGGGCATAAGCGAGCAACACATGCAGGAGATGATGCAGATACGTGACGAGTATGATCCACACGGAGGACGTGCCATCGGATGCAGGGAGATGCTCTCAGTGTCCTCATGTGCAGAGTATGGTGGCGAGATGTTGTACATCAACAAGTCGGCTACTAAGCCAGTATGGGCTATGGAGTACTGCCGCGATGAGGCGCTTCGCCGATACTGGGACGACTGGAGCTATCCATACCACAGACACGGTGATGGACCACTGTATCGTGATGCCGATGCGTCTGCATACAATCAGAACAATGACCAGTTTGCTATAGAGATGGTACGTCGATGGTACGACTACTGGCAGGAGCGTCCAGGTACCGGCAGCCGTATCAGCAGCGGTGGAGTCAAGATAGTCTTCTCCGACACCAATACTCACAATCGTGGCGAGTCCAACTACCGCACCTCTGGAGTGGTCGATGCCATGCGTCTGCCAAAGGATGCGTTCTACGCTCATCAGGTCATGTGGGACGGCTGGGTGACTCCAGAAGTGAGCCGTACACATATCGTAGGCCACTGGAACTATGAGCCTGGCACTACCAAACCCGTCTTTGTCATCAGCGATGCGCCACGTGTGCGCCTGTTCCTCAATGGCAAGGAGATAGGCGGTGAGCGCATAGACTATCATTTCCTTCATACATTTGACTCCATCCCTTATCAGCCGGGCACGCTCAAGGCTGTGTCTTACGATGCCAACGGTGACTCTATCAGCAGCCATACAGTGGTGACCGCAGGTGCACCTTATCGTTTGGCAGTCAAGTACATCCATCCGTCCGAAGGTCAACTCGGCGCTGATGGCGCAGATATGGGTATGATAGAGTATGAGGTGGTAGATAGTGAGGGCAGACGATGCCCAACAGCGTTCCACATGGTACACTTCTCCGTAGATGGCCCAGCCGAGTGGATTGGCGGCATAGCCTATCGTGACAGCGTCAAGTACCGTGCGGAGTGGGAGAGCAATCCTAACAGTATACGTTCGCTCGATCTTCCGGTAGAGTGTGGTGTAGGACGTGCACTCATACGTAGCACAGGGCAGACGGGACGTGTCATGATACGTTGTCAGGCAGAAGGACTGCCAATGCCATCTGCACAGGTAGAGATTGACGCATCAACAGAGTGGGCAAACTATAAGCCAAAGTCATCGTTTACATATAGCGAGACATCAGCATCTCCATCATATACAGATATATACAGCACGATACGTGCCGACAGGGTGGTGGCAGGTTGCAATCAGCAGGAGGCTGCCAACTCGGTAGACGACAGCGAGGACACTGAGTGGAAGAATGACGGCAGAGCATCGACTGCATGGATCATGTACGAGTTTGCGGCACCTGTACGAGTAGATGAGATAGTGATGAAGTTGACAGGTTGGCGTAAGCGTGAGTACCCGCTTCAGATATATGCAGACAACACACTTGTATGGGAAGGCAAGACTCCGACAAGCTTGGGATATGTGCATCTGCCACTCGACCACAAGGGTGCGAAGGCATCAAGTATCACGATACGTCTCAAAGGTACCGCCACCGACTCGGAGGCATTTGGACAGATCACCGAACTCGCGGCGCCAGTAGCCAACGAGCTCGACCTCTTCAAGGCAAAGGACGGCGATAAGGTGCGTGCTGAGCTCCGCATCGTAGAGTGCGATTTCCTCATGAAGAAGTAGCGTCGTTCGTCATACGTATGATTGCGCTTCATCATACGTTCGATAAAGCCTCGTCATACGTATGATGAAGCTTTATCGAACGTATGTCTATCTTTACACTATAAATAGTATACATACGGCACGTCCGCACAAGCTATATGGCATGTGCGGACGTGTGTCGTTGTATGGGTAGTCCGATAGAGTTCGGACGAGTGTCTGAGCTTATACTTTACGTTGTGGTGAAATGAGTGAGAAGTGCGTTAGTCGATAGAGTATAGTCAAGGTGTTAGTACCTGACCTTGTCTTCCTTGTTGCTCCAGTCGACAAATGCCTGCTGTGCTTCGTCACGCATAAGAGATATGGCAGGTATGGAGCGCTTGTCCATAGGCTTGTCTATCTCCTCGTAGATGAACTTGTCGCCGAAGTCTATACCTTCAGCATCCTGCTTGTTGTTGCCGTAGTAGATCTTGCTGATTCCACTCCAGTATATAGCGGAGAGGCACATTGGACATGGTTCGCACGACGTGTAGATGGTACATCCACCGAGCCTAAAGTCCTGTAGTCGTTGACAAGCCGCACGTATTGCCTGCACCTCGGCGTGTGCGGTAGGGTCATGGTTGATAGTGACACGGTTGACACCTGTCGATAGCACTTCACCGTCCTTTACTATGACAGCACCAAAAGGTCCACCACCTTGTTTTACATTATCTATAGACAGGTCTATCGCCTGCTGCATAAACTTGCGATCTTCGTCTGTGTGTTTCATAGGGCAAATGTGTTATAGGTTATACATCAAGTGATACAATATCCCCTCACCCCACAATGTGCGGGATGAGGGGATGTAAGTGTTAGTCTTCTTCTATGGTCTCTGGCTCCTCAACCTCAGGTGCATTGCGCTTTGCGAGATATTCAGGGAGGCTAAGTCCAGCCTGATCAAAGAGTTCGTTGAGCGGAGGAACAGACTTCATAAGTCCAGATATGAAGTTGGCAGTGCTGCCTTTGCCGTCAGCGCTGTTGCCGCTGTCCCATACTGTGACGTGGTCGATGTTGATGCCCTTGACAGCGTCAACCTGAGTCTTGACGAGCTCAGGAAGCTTCTCTATGAGCAGGAGCATATATGCCTTGTTGGCGTCTCCACCAGCAGCCTGCACCATCTTGTCATAACCCTCAGCCTGCTTTGTGAGCACCTGGTAGTAACCTTTCGCTTCAGCCTCCATCTTAGCATATATGGCATCTGCCTGACCTTTGGCAGCTACACGTATCTTCTCTGCTTCAGCCTCAGCCTCGATGATCTTACGCTTCTTCTCTATCTCCTGACTGACGAGGACGTTAGCAGTCTGAGTGGCACTTTCACGGTCGGCACGAGCCTGCTCAGCTTCCTTCTCTGCAGCGTATGCCTCTTGGAGAGCCTTAGCCTGAGCGACCTTCTCTGCAGCAGTAGCCTTACGCTGTGCCTCAGCCTCAGCTTCACGACGCAATGCGTCACTGTTGGCGATGGCTACTTTTGCCTCATTTTCACCTCTGACAGCCTGTGCGTTAGCTTCAGCTGTACGTATACGAGTCTCTCTTACAGCGTCCGCCTTACCGATCTCACCAATCTTGTCCTGCTCAGCCACACGTACCTTCGCCTCGTTGATAGCCTTGGCAGCGGCTTCACGACCGAGAGCCTCGATGTAGCCGCTCTCATCGTTGATGTCTGTCACATTGACGTTGATGAGTCGGAGACCTATCTTCTTGAGCTCTACCTCAACATTGCTGCTGATAGCATCAAGGAATTTGTCACGGTCAGAGTTGAGTTCCTCGATGCTCATCGTAGCGATGACGAGACGCAACTGACCAAAGAGTATATCTCTTGCGAGCTCCTGTATCTGTGCAGGTGTCTGTCCGAGCAGACGCTCTGCGGCAGCAGTCATAGACTCTGGTTCTGTACTTATACCTACTGTAAATCGGCATGGTACGTCGACACGGATATTCTGACGGCTCAGAGCATTGGTGAGGTTGGCGTCGATGCTGATAGGTGTAAGACTAAGGTATGCATAGTCCTGAATGATTGGCCATACGAATGTACCACCACCATGCACGCACTTGGCGCTACCCTTGTTGCCAGTTGTTCCATATACTACAAGTATCTTGTCTGATGGACAACGTCTGTAGCGATTGATGATAGAGGCAAAGAGGATTACGCCTACTACAACCGCAATGATAATAAGATAGATTGGTTCCATAAATGAATAATGTATTGATTGTTATTGTACTTTCACTGTCTCATTGTTGATGACTTCTACTATCGCCACCTTCTTGCCTGTAGCGATGATGTCGCCGTCAGTCAAAGCATTGATCTCATGTATTGAGCCGTTGACGCTGAGTTGTACTTTGCCCATTCCTTCGCCATGTGCAGGTATACGGAGGTACACGTCAGCTACCTTGCCCACGCAGTCATTGATACGGAATGCTCCGTTGTGCTCAAGCTTGCGTGTCTGTTTGTAGATGAATACAAACATAGCGACAAATAGACATCCTACTATCACAGCGATTGCTGTAAGCAACAACTTATTTGATATGATAGTACTCAGCCATACGCCAGCCCATCCAAAACCTACAAGAAAGATGATGAGGTTCTTGACACAGAATAGTGTGATGCTACCTCCTACATCGGTCGTGTCGCCGTCGGCATCAGGTACATCAAAGGTGCTGTCGACATCGGCAGCGTCTGAGTCGAGCCCTATCAAGAGCAACACGAGCTGTACTGCAAATATCAGTGATGCAACGATGGCACATCCCCAAAAGACTTGCGTGAGTGTGTCAAACTGTCCATACCATGTTGTAAATGTCTCCATAAGCTGTTGTTATTTAGATGTTGTCGACGCAAATGTAATGAATAATTGTTTAGATGCTAAATATATGAGCAAAAAGTTCATGTTATTTTATCTTTTTTATATTTTTGTCTTGTAATATAGATAGCAGCAATATGAAGGTAGTAATATATTCGGCAGACTTGTCTACAGAGTTGCCTTTGCCGTACGTTGATGGAGGGGTGAGAGCAGGATTTCCGAGCCCTGCCCAAGACTACATGAGTGACTCTATAGATTTCAACAGAGACATCGTACGTCATCAGGCTACCACGTTCTACGCCCGTTGTATAGGTGACTCCATGCGTGACGCAGGTATTGATGAAGGAGATATACTCGTGGTCGACAAGTCGCTCGAGATGCAGGATGGTGACATCATTATAGCATACATAGATGGAGAGTTTACGGTGAAGCGCGTCAGACTGGACCGAGCCGACAATGCATTGTGGCTAATGCCAGAGAATGATAAGTATACTCCCATAAAGGTGACAGAGGATGCACACTTTGAGGTCTTTGGCGTAGTGACCTATAATATCAAGCGACAGACGAGGAGGGGGCTGTAGAGGTGTATCTTATATGCGACTGTGACAACTTCTACGCCTCGTGCGAACGAGTCTTTCGTCCCGACCTCAAAGGCAAGCCCGTCGTTATACTGAGCAATAACGACGGCTGTGTCATTGCCCGTAGCAATGAGGCAAAGGCTATGGGCATCAAGATGGGAACTCCCTTTTATCAAGTGAAGGACAAGCTGGAGAGTGGTGGCGTAGCTGTGTTCAGCAGCAACTACACGCTCTATGGAGACATGTCCCGACGAGTGATGATGTTGCTCTCGTCGTACAGTCCTAAGTGCTGGCAATATAGTATTGACGAGATGTTTCTCGACCTTTCGGGTATGGGTACACCAGAGTATATTCACTCATACGCCAAGGATATGCGTCACGTCATCACCAAGGGTACGGGCATACCTGTCACCATAGGTCTGGCTCCAACCAAAACGTTGGCAAAGATGGCGAGCAAGTATGGTAAGAAGTACCCTGGCTATCAGCATGTCTGTATGATAGATACGGAGGAGAAGAGGGAAAAGGCTCTTGCACAGTTTCCCATAGAAGATGTGTGGGGCATCGGACGTAAGAATGCAGTACTGCTGAACCGATATGGAGTAGATACAGCTCTTGACTTTGTACACAAGTCGGAGGCATGGGTGAGGGCAAAGCTCCATATACAAGGGGTGCGCACATGGAAGGAACTGCAGGGCATCGACTGCATAAGCATAGACGACCTGCCTCACAAGCAGAGCATCTGCACCAGTCGAAGTTTTGCCGACCAGGGATTGTCACAGCAGTCAGATATAGAGGAGGCGGTGGCGAACTTCACTTCGGCATGTGCAAGCAAGCTCGCACGTCAGCATACCGTCTGCCAGTCTATCACGGTCTTTGCACATACCAGCAGATTCAGATTTGACTTACCGCAGAAGTACATCTACGCTTCGGCAAACCTCCCTGTACCTACCAACGACCAGCAGGAACTCATATCGTATGCTATGCAACTGCTACGTAGGCAATGGGATGCCAACACTACATATATGTTTAAGAAAGCAGGTGTTATAGTGTGGAACATATCTCGTGACTCCGCCATACAAGCATCACTGTTTGACTCTATAGACAGGGAGAAACAGGCTCGTCTTGCCGCCGCCATCAATGAGATAAACCGTAAGAACGGTTATGGCACTATCAAGGTGGCGGTGCAGGGTACTGGCAAGCGATGGCACCTCAAGTGTGAGCAGAAGTCCAAGTGCTATACGACGAATATCAACGAAATACTTGAGGTGAAGTGAAATGCCTGTCGTCGATATGGTGACATGCTGACCTTCTGGTTCGTACAACAACTGCATAGTATCTACACCTTATATATTATATATATAGTACAAAAACTAATAACAATACTTACCTGCCAATGAAACTAACAACATTATCACTGATGGCGCTATTGACGGCAACGTGCGCCAATGCTCAGCTGTCTCTACGAGTGGACTGTAGCGGCACTATGAAGATAGCAACGTCTAATGCCAATCCCGTACTGGACCACCTGTATACCGCCGACCCGACAGCCGTAGAGTATGAGGGTAGGTTATACGTCTATGGCACTAATGACCAGCAACAGTGCGACGAGACACATCCAGACAGTGCCAATTCGTATGAGCGCATCAACTCTCTGGCCATGATGTCTACTGACGACATGGTCAACTGGACGTACCATGGTCTGATACCTACTAAGCAACTGGCTCCATGGATTATAGCTTCGTGGGCGCCTTCTGTTTGTTCGCGTATAGAGAACGACGGCAAGACACACTTCTATCTGTATTATTCCAATAGCGGTTTCGGTACGGGTGTGCTTACTGCAACATCGCCTGTAGGTCCATGGTCAAGTCCGCTCGACCGTAGTATCGTGGACGCAAATACTCCAGGACTGGGCGACTGCCGTGTACCGTTTGACCCAGGAGTCGTAATCGACGAGAAGGGTGTGGGATGGCTGACCTTTGGTGCAGGCAAGGCGAGGATAGCACGACTTGCTCCAGATATGCTGAGTTTCAGCAGTCCGTTTGCTGTAGTGCCAGCCGCTCACCATTTTGAGGCAAACGAGCTGAATGTGATAGGTGGCAAACTCGTATATACGTACAATACCGACTGGACGGACAAGGAGGACTGGACACTGTCTGCAGACAAGCCTACCCGATGTAGCATGGCGTATATGATACCCGATGATCCACTTGACTCTACCTCTTGGCATTATAAGGACTACTATCTGAAAAATCCAGGAGACTACGGATTTGAATACTGCAACAACCATACACATCTGCACAAATATGCGGGCAAGTGGTATCTGCTCTACCATACCATGAGTCTGAAGACACATCGTGGCATAAAGGGCGGCTACCGTAGCATATGTGTGGAGGAGATAGACGTAGACGAGGCAAATGCGGGTATACCTTTGACTATAGCAACGCACAAGGGCCCTAAGCAGATACGCCCGCTGTGTCCATACGTAACGCAGCAGATTGAGACTACCGCCGGCACGATGAACGTGAGGTTTCTGCCTTCCG
>JAZLKQ010000173.1:0-1510 GCA_045597745.1 Bacteroidaceae bacterium
GTCCTTGCGAGTAGGGTCGATACGCAGTCCTGCCGGACCGTCGGCATAGACGAAGGCTGGGATGCCGAGACGTGGTATGTCATAATGCTGTCCTGCAGCTCCGACGATGTTGCCCTGAGTCTGATAGGTGGCAGCAAAGGAGTGCATGTTGCGGTTGTTGATAGTGATGCCCTGCTTGCGAGCCTCTTCGACGTATTTCTCGTGTATGAGTGGGTATTGCTTTACGGACTTAGGTCGGTCTGGCGGAGTCTCGAGGACACGGTTGGTGCCTATGACAAATGCAGCCTTTTCCTCTACGGTCATGGCTTTGATGACCTTGTCTATAGGGTCTTTGCCGTACTGTACGCTATGGTTAAAGCATCCTGTCGTCGATGCGATAACTGCTGTTAGTGATGTCATGTAAGTGATGGTTTTTAGTTTGCTCATGGTGATAAAAGTGGTTAATAGTTATGATGATGCCCCCCGGAAAAGTGCGGGGGGACGGTAGTTTGATGGGGTAGTGACATGACGATGCGACTTGGTCGTGCGTATGTCGAGGCTTGATCATACGTATGTTGAGGCTTGATCATACGTATGTCGAGGCTTGATCGAACGTATGTTGAGGCTTGATCGAACGTATGTTGAGGCTTGATCGAACGTATGTTGAAAATCCGTGCTCCAGATCATGCGTCCTTGCTGTCGAGATATGTGGCGAAGATACGTGCGGCGCTTTCGACTTTGGCGGCACATGGTCGTCGCTTATAGTACTCGGCGTTGCGCTCATCAGGTACGAAGTTGCCCATTGGCACCTCGCCCTTGATACCGAGGAGTTCGGCGCAGATGACGCTTCCATTCTCCTCTTTAGACTTAGCTATCAGTTGCTGTACGACCTTATAGCAATGGGCTTTGCCCTCCTTGTCATCTCCCTCAGTCTGTCCGTCCGAAAGTCCGGCGAGGACTACCATGCCCGAGACTGCACCGCACATCATGCGCAGACGTCCTACACCTCCGCCAAATCCCGCAGCGATGAGTTTGGCTTGTGTGTCAGTCAGTCCATAGATGTCTGCAAATGCGGCGACTACGCTCTGGCAGCATCCATATCCGCTCATGAATAGCTCGACGGCTCGTTGTACTCTCTCTTCGTACTCAGGTCCCATATAGTAGTCAGTCTGTCTGTGGTCTATTGTTGATGTCTGTTCTTGAGGTAAGCCTCCAGTCGGTCGAGTCCTTCCTTGATATTGTCAAGGGAGTTGGCATACGAGAATCGGACAAAGCCTTCACCGCCCGATCCGAAGTCAATGCCAGGTGTTATGCCCACGTGTGCATGTTCGAGCACGTCGAAGGCAAAACTCAGTGAGTCGTCAGTATAGCGGCTGGCATCGGCAAATATGTAGAATGCCCCTTCTGGGTCGTGCGGAATGTCAAATCCCATCTGGCGCAGACGTTGCAGCATATATATACGTCGCTCGTCGTATGCCCGGCGCATATTGTCCTGATAGTCACTGGTGTCTCGGAGTGCAGCGATAGCTCC
>JAZLKQ010000174.1:0-1614 GCA_045597745.1 Bacteroidaceae bacterium
TCCCTGCAACTACACCTTTATTATATATAAGGGAGTCGTATACTCAACAGTAAGTCGTGAAGTATGTCGATGTGTTGACACATCTATCTTCTCACACAGCTTAATCAAAACAAAGAACTAATCTAAAAAAACAACTAACACATGAAAACTATCTTGACAATCATCTCGATGCTGCTTATCCCCCATGCAGGGTACGCACAGAAGCAAAAGAAATATTATCTGTCAAAACAAGAGAAGAAAATGGGGGCTTATCTCATGGTCTTCCACAAGGATCAGGATCATGGACTCCACATGGCAATCAGCAGAGACGGATATACTTTCACTGCACTCAAGGGAGGTGCACCAGTATTTGCAGGTGACACTATCGCTGAGCAAAAGGGCATCCGCGACCCACATATATTCCGTGGACCTGACGGGGCAATATATATTGCCATGACAGACCTGCACATCTTTGCACAACGACAGGGACTCAGAGATACTGAATGGGAAAGAGATGGTACCAAGTATGGCTGGGGTAACAATCGAGGACTCGTATTGCTCAAGTCTACAGATCTCGTCAACTGGAAACGTACCAACCTTGACTTCACCAAGCTTGGTCCTAAGTACAGCGAGATAGGATGCGTATGGGCACCCGCAACATGTTATGACGAAGAGAAGAAGAAACTCATGATTATATACACTATGCGATATGGCGTAGGACAGGACAAGCAGTACTACTCATACATCAATGATGATTATGACAAGCTCGAGACAGAGCCTCAACTACTGTTCGAGTTGCCTAAGGCTGGTATCTCAGCCATCGATGGAGACATCACCAAGATAGATGGCAAGTACCATTTGTTCTATGTCAGTCACGAGGGAGGAGCAAACATTCTTCAAGCCGTATCTGACCGTCTCAATGGTGGCTATCAGTACGACCCTAAGCAGGTAGACTTCGAGCCAAAGGCATGTGAAGCTCCTACAATATGGAAGCGCATCGGTGAGAAGAAGTGGGTTCTCATGTACGACGTATACAGCTTAAGGCCAAGTAACTTTGGCTTTGCGGAGACAAGCGACTTCGTCAATTTTACTAATCTTGGACGTTTCAACGAAGGTGCCATGAAGACTACCAACTTCTCGTCACCAAAGCATGGAGCAGTCATTCAGATTACAGAAAAAGAGGCTCAACTGCTCGAAAGCCAGTGGGGAGAGTGATAATAAAACAAGTTTTTGTCAAGTAATTTCAGTATATAGATTTTTTTGACTAACTTTGCTTTCCAATTCGCTCATCGCTCTCTAACGCCTCATGGATTTGGCAGATGAAATGTGGCTATAAGCAAGTGAGTTATTATAACAAGAGTATTACAACAGACAATATAGGATGGTCATGTTCGCAATGGGCGGTCCGTTACAAATAGAGAAATAGAGATATGTTGAAGTTTATTAGTTTTGGAAGCGGAAGTTGTGGCAACTGCTACTATCTAAGCAATGGCAAAGAGGCCATCTTGATAGATGCTGGTGTCGGCATTCGTCGTGTAAAGCGCCACCTAAAGGACTTCGGTATCGTATCTAACTCCATCAAGGGCATACTCATCACTCATGACCATGCTGACCACATAAAAGGCGCTGGATACA
>JAZLKQ010000175.1:0-2146 GCA_045597745.1 Bacteroidaceae bacterium
CAACCCTAAGAAGGCACGTCGTGCAGGTCTCCTTCACGATATAGGTAAGGTGCCAGACGAGGAACCTGAACTTCCACACGCTATTTACGGAGCTAAGCTTGCAGAGAAGTGCAAGGAGAAAGCAGATATCTGCAACGCTATCGGTGCACACCACGACGAGATGGAGATGACTACTCTGCTCGCACCTATCGTTCAGGTGTGTGATGCCATCAGCGGTGCACGCCCTGGTGCTCGTAGAGAAATCGTCGAGGCATATATCAAGCGCCTCAATGATCTCGAGAATCTTGCAGCAAGCTATCCTGGAGTTACAAAGACTTACGCCATTCAGGCAGGTCGTGAGCTCCGCGTAATCGTTGGTGGTGACAAGATTTCAGACAAGGAGATAGATATCCTCAGCGCTGACATTGCCAAGAAGATTCAGGACGAGATGACTTATCCAGGACAGGTTAAGATTACTGTCATCCGTGAGACTCGTGCAGTCGCATTCGCTAAGTAAGGATAACATTCACTCAATCATACTCAAAGGGTTGTAGACCATCAGACGGTCTACAACCCTTTGTCCTTCTTAAATATAAAATTAGGCAAATATTACTCACCCATCATCAGTTGCCTTCGACTGATAATGGAGGATTAATCTTCTTCAGAATAATATACAGACATGCGTTGAATGCAATATCAAGAAGGAAGAAGAACACAAATATTATAAGATTCACAACAGCATAAGAAAGGCCCGTTGCAGCTGCACAAGCATTCAATTCGTCATAGCACATGTCAAAACCCTTATCTAATGGCATCCAATAATGGACGCAGACAATGACGAACAACAACAGATGCGCAACAAGATTTATAGCACAAACAAAGAACTGAATCAGACATTGAGCACTCAAACCTCTCTTTAGTACCAACTTGACAGCAAGCCACAACGGTGTAATCGACGCTATAAGACAAAGAGTAATCTGCAGATATATATTGCCAATCACGCAGAACTCCTTGTAGGTAAGGTCCAGAATCCAGGCATAAGCACTCATGATTCCACAACACAATGTAAAGAAATTCACTATAGGATTCTGCCAATTAACCACTGTTGCCAATACACTACCTATACACATCGTCACTACAATAGCGCCCAATTGCAATGCCATCACCCACTTGTCCTTCTTAATTATCCATGCAAGTATCAGATTAAACGCCGCAATAAACACCAATGCAACAGCCATTCCGCAATAAAACATATCTAAAGACATCCCCATACTCGTCACTCTCGCCTCTATAGAATCTGAGTTTTCCACAGCAGGCACCACAAGACGATAACTCCGAATAATGGCTCCGCAGAGATAAACAAAAGAATAAAACACAGAGCATCCCAATACAATTGCATGAGACTCATCATGATTGTTCACAAAGGTTTTCCAGCTTTGCCATACGATAAACAAAGACGTTGCAAAGCACATAACAATAAGTAATACTAAAATAATATTCATAATCTTGACATTTTTGTTTGATTGCAAAGCTAAGACAAAAGAGTTATATATAATGCATTATACTAATATTATTGTACGAAACCATAACTTTATTGTATAAATCGTATGAATACAATGACATTAATAATAAAAGAAATAATTAACTTTGCACTCAGAATAAAGACTAAAACATCATATTAATATGTTTAGCACCAAACGATTATACTTAACCGTCATCTCGCTGATATTATTTTCTGCAGCCAACGCTCAGGTTTCAAGGCTTGCAGAAGATGTGCAATACGAAGTAGAAGCCAATGGCATCGTCAGCAGCGGGGATAATGCTCCTCTATGGATGACAGCAAACAAATACGGTCTATCATCTGTCGAAGACAACTCTGCATATATCAAAGCTGGCATATTCCGTGACGTTAACTCCGATAGCACACGTACTTGGCGCATCGGTTATGGAGTAGACTTGGCAGTAGCAGCCAATTTCACTTCAACGTTCATTGTCCAGCAACTCTATGCTGACGTCGAGTTTATGAAAGGTAGTCTTACCATCGGAGCCAAAGAGATTCCTTCTTTCTTAAAGAATCCAAGGCTCAGCAGTGGCGGACTTACGCATGGTACAAATGCACGTCCCGTACCACAGGTACGAATACAGTTGCCTGAATACTGGAGCATAC
>JAZLKQ010000176.1:0-2418 GCA_045597745.1 Bacteroidaceae bacterium
TCCTCCGCTCTCTACAGGATGCGTATCACAGCAAGGAAATGATATCAGTATCTTGGTCTGCTGTAGACCGGCGAAAAGGTCGTCGTTGGTCTTGAACGCCATGTCTACCCAGTGTCCACGACTGTCGTACTTGTTGTACAACAGCGTGTCTATTGCGCCCTTCTCGTGGAGTTTCACGAGCTGCTTATGATATGGCTTGAGCTGTCTGCCCAGTTCGCACACGCTGATGGTGCGGTCTGCCAGAGATGGTCCCTCCTTGTAGTTGTCCGTCTCGATACCTTCAGGTACCCATATCGTCTTGATGCCTGGTATGTCCTTCTCCAATTGCTTGCCAGAGTACTTGCATGTTATGAGGCATACTTTGCAGTTTAGACAGCGCATAGCCCGCATCTGCTTCTTCCATCCACGAGGCCACGAGTCCCATAGCATCGGTATGATTTCGCTGTTCATGGCATAGGGCATAGCATCACGCAGGATATGGCGGCCTCGGCTTGTGACGATGACGGCCTTTTTGGCAGGCAGTATTTGTGAGTGAAGAAACAGCTTGCTGATAGCGGTCGTTACTCTGTTGAGCTTGCTTTCATGCATGAGCCTGTATTCGTTGACACTCTTTATTCCTTCGTCGATAGCCGCCTCCACAAACTGTTCCATAAAGAATTGGAATCCTTTTGGGGATCTCGTTCTATTCTTTATAAATACTTTCATGCGCAGATGTGTTATGGGATAATCTTTAGGCTTTGTTACAAGTGATTAGCTGTCTAATATTGGTTGGTCAGCAATACTATAGCTCGACAAAGGTACGCAAATAATCTGTATGACAGACTATTTGTGATGCTTTTTTGCTGCCTGTGATGGACAAATGCCGTATTTGGTCTTGATGTAATGGCGCTAATGTGATGGTTATGATTGTGCGTGTGCGAATTATTGCCAATCGTGCATTGCGGAAACGAATAAATGCTTATCTTTGTATGGACAAGTAATAACTCATTAATTTATAATCTAACTGATGCAGAACTTTAATTATTATGCTCCGACACAGGTGGTGTTCGGTAAGGATGCCGAGAGTCAGGTCGGCAAGTTGGTGAAGAAATATGGCGGTACAAAGGTGCTGCTGCATTATGGGGGCAAGAGTGCTGAGCGCTCAGGTCTGCTGGATAGGGTGGCAAAGTCTCTCGATGCAGAGGGTATAGGCTATGTCAAGCTCGGTGGCGTTGTGCCTAATCCACGTGTGAGCCTTGTGCGTGAGGGTATCAGGTTGTGCCGTGAGCAAGGCGTGGACTTTCTCCTTGCCGTAGGCGGCGGTAGTGTCATAGACTCTATCAAGGCTATAAGTGTCGGCATACCTTATCAGGGCGATGTGTGGGACTTCTATACTCGTAAGGCATTTGACACAGCCAACGTGCCAATCGGCTGTGTGCTCACTATCCCTGCAGCCGGCAGTGAGATGAGCAATGGCAGTGTTATCACTAATGACGATGGAGGTCTGAAGAAGGACTATTGTATTGATGAGTTCCGTTGCAAGTTTGCTGTGATGAATCCTGAACTTACTTATACTCTACCGGCATGGCAGACTTCGTGCGGTGCTGTCGACATGATCATGCATACTCAGGAGAGATATTTCTCAAAGGATGACGATATGGACGTGACGGACAATATAGCTGAGGCCGTGATGCGTACTGTCATGGACAGCATACATGTCGTGCTTCGTGAACCAGAGAATTATCATCACCGCGCTCAGCTCATGTGGGCAGGTTCGTTGGCTCACAACGACCTCACAGGATGCGGTACAAGCGGCGACTGGGCTACACACAATCTGGAGCATGAACTCTCAGGTATGTTTGATGTCTCTCATGGTGCAGGCCTTGCCGCAATCTGGGGTAGCTGGGCTCGATATGTCATCAATGAGAATCCAACTCGTT
Source organism: Bacteroidaceae bacterium (assembly GCA_045597745.1). Classification (GTDB taxonomy): domain Bacteria; phylum Bacteroidota; class Bacteroidia; order Bacteroidales; family Bacteroidaceae; genus Minthosoma. The sequence continues at coordinate 1,920 of JAZLKQ010000176.1, forward strand.
TTGCACGTTTTGCTGTCAATGTGCTTGGTGTTACAAACAACTTCAAGGACACTATGGCGACAGCTCTCGAAGGCATTAGCCGCATGGAGGACTTCTACCGCTCAATCGGTATGCCTGTCAATATACACGAACTCATCGGCCGTGAGATTACTGATGCCGAGATAGAGGAGATGGCAGACAAGTGCAGCAACTACGGCAAGTCTACCGTAGGTTGTCTCAAGGTGCTCTCTCGTGAGGATATGGTGGCTATCTACCGTATGGCAAAGTGATGTAGCCTGACGACTACTCGCTATAGAAGATGAGGTCATGTCAAAGTTGCCGACATGACCTCATCTTTTGTGTCATTAATAACTCCATGACGCTATTCTACAATCTGGTCGCACCATCCCTGCTCCAATCCATTTGCCCTCACGTGCTTTGCAATGACTAACGTAATAGTTAATAGCCAGTTTCTCATGAATCTTGAAATGAAACGAAAGCAATGTAATGACAAACGCTT
>JAZLKQ010000177.1:0-6268 GCA_045597745.1 Bacteroidaceae bacterium
GTTGTACCAACGGCAGCACCGATAGCTGTACCGAGGATAGTGCCACGTGACTCATGACCTACTCCCTTGCCAATGATATTACCTATGAGGGCACCTACAGCAGCACCACCGCCACCGCCAATAAGACCGCCCTTACCTGTGTTGCTCATTCCACAACCTGAAAAAATCATTACAACGCTGAGAAGCGCTGCATAGAGCTTCAAATTCTTCATGTCTTTTAATAGTTTGATTTTGTAATTAATAATCAGTTTCTCACTTAATTCATGACGCAAATATCGGTATTTTTATATAATAACAATGCTTTTGACTGTTGTTTTATCAAATTTTAATGCTTTTTTGCGGATTATAAACATAGCAGATGGGCAAATTCATTAATTATTACTAATTTTGCACGATAAATGCGGACGCACACATCCGCTAATGACATAGTATAACAATATAATCAACAAGATAATGGCAAAAGTAGAATTAAAGGACCTGACAAAGCGCAGCGTCAACTATTCGCAGTGGTACAACGAGCTCGTCGTCAAGGCAGATCTTGCCGAACAGTCAGACGTTCGTGGATGTATGGTAATCAAGCCATACGGATATGCTATCTGGGAAAAGATGCAGAGAATACTTGATGACAAGTTTAAGGAGACAGGAGTGCAGAACGCATACTTCCCTCTCCTTATACCTAAGTCCTTCCTCAGCAGGGAGGCAGAGCACGTAGAGGGATTTGCTAAGGAATGTGCCGTAGTGACTCACTATCGCCTCAAGACCAATGAGACTCACGACGGTGTGGTAGTTGACCCTAACGCCAAGCTCGAGGAGGAACTTATCATACGCCCTACTTCCGAAACAATCATCTGGAATACATACAAAAACTGGATAAAGTCTTACCGTGACCTCCCTATACTCTGCAACCAGTGGTGCAACGTGATGCGCTGGGAGATGCGCACACGACTCTTCCTGCGCACATCAGAGTTCCTCTGGCAGGAAGGACATACAGCTCACGCAACAAGAGAAGAAGCAGAGGAGCGCGCTAAGCAGATGCTTCACGTATACGCTGACTTTGCAGAAAACTACATGGCTGTGCCTGTAGTGCAGGGTGTGAAGAGCGAGACGGAGAGATTTGCCGGAGCACTCGACACATATACTATCGAAGCTATGATGCAGGACGGCAAGGCACTGCAGAGTGGTACAAGCCACTTCCTCGGACAGAACTTCGGTAAGGCATTTGACGTGACATTCCTCAACAAGGAAAACAAGCCTGAATACGCATGGGCAACATCATGGGGTGTATCTACACGACTCATGGGTGCTCTCATCATGACTCACTCTGACGATAACGGCCTTGTGCTTCCACCAGCACTCGCTCCTATACAGGTTGTCATCATTCCTATCGGCAAGGGCGAAGAACAGATGAACATGCTCAACGAGAAAGCAGCAGCTATGGTTGCCAACTTCAAGTCTATGGGCATCAGTGTCAAGTACGACAACGCCGACAACAAGCGCCCAGGATTCAAGTTTGCAGACTATGAACTCAAGGGCATCCCTGTACGTATTGTACTCGGTGCACGCGACCTCGAACAGGGTGTAGTAGAGGTGATGAGACGTGACACACTCGAGAAGGAGTCTGTAAGCATCGAAGGCATCGAGGCATACGTCAAGAATCTTCTCGATGACATTCAGAAGAACATCTACAAGAAGGCTGTTGACTTCCGTGACGCACATATCTATGAGTGCGACGACTACGAGGAATTTAAGGAGAAAGTCAAGGACGGCGGATTCTTCCTCTGTCACTGGGACGGCACTGCTGAGACTGAGGCAAAGATAAAGGAAGACACACAAGCTACCATACGATGTGTGCCATTTATGTATGAGCAGACACCAGGTGTAGACATGGTCAGCGGCAAGCCAAGCAAGTGCAGAGTACTCATTGCAAAGGCTTACTAAGCCCGTACTGGAATATTTGATAAAGACAACTTCTAATCAAGGAGTTATCAATTACACATAATAAAAAAGCAAAAGGACGATACTGGTCACGGCTTGTGACTTCTATCGTCCTTTTAACTCACATAAGTAACCTTTATATTAGGTATAGATTCCATAACATTTCCAACCCATTTCATCAACAACTACACACATTTATGAAATTCATATATTCATTTATCGCTCTGATGGCATGGACACTCACCATCACGGCACAGACAGATACGACAGCGTTCATGCGTCAACTCATAGGACTCAAGGGCATAAGCGAAGTCAAGCCACTCGAAAGCGACAAATTTTCCGAGAAATACCTCATGAACATTGAGCAGTTCATCGACCCAAACAATCCTGCCATCGGCACATTCAACGAGCGTATCGTGGTTGGATTTAAGGGGTACGACCACCCTACTGTTATCGTAACAGAAGGATATTATGGTGACTATGCCCTAAATCCACGATACGAGGAAGAGCTATGTGCCATGTTTGACGCCAACCTCGTATTCTGCGAATACAGATACTTCGGAGCGTCAACACCAGAGCCATGCAACTGGGATTATATGACAGTAGACAATTCGCTCGCCGACTACCACAACATACGACTCACTCTCGGCAACATCTTCAGCGGCAAATGGATTTCTACTGGTATCAGCAAGGGAGGACAGACTACAATGTTCTATCGCGCCACATATCCTGAGGACATGGACATCAGCGTTAGCTACGTGGCTCCACTCAACCGTAGTGTTGAAGACGGACGACACGAGAAGTTTCTCGCTAAGCAAGTAGGCACCAAGCAAGAACGCAAGGCAATAGTCGCCGCTCAGCAGGAACTCATGAGACGCAAACAGAGACTCATGCCAAAGTTCAAGGAGTACTGCGACAGCAAAAACTACACATTCTACATACCACTCGAAGACGTGTACGACTACGACGTGCTCGAATATCCATTCGCACTATGGCAATGGGGGACTCCAGTCAGCACTATACCAGCACTCGACGCATCTGACGATGAGTGGTTCAGCAACTTCCTCACGGTAGCAGAACCTGACTACTTCGCATACCCTAACAAGTACATGCCATTTGACGTACAGGCAGCACGCGAACTGGGTTATTACGGATATTCTCTCAAGGCCATCAAGAAGTGGGCATCCGTCAAGAGCACCAAGGGGTACCTCAAGCAGATCATGCTCCCTGCAGAATTGAGAAACATCGAGTTTGACCCTACTCTATACAACCGTACCGTCAAGTATCTCAAGGACAACGATCCTCAGCACATCTTTATCTACGGAGAGATTGACCCTTGGAGTGCAAGCGGCGTGGCTGGATGGCTCGACTGTAGCAAGAAGGCGAACATGAGAGTATACGTACAGCCAAGAGGAAGTCATCTCGCCCGTATCGGCAACATGCCTGATGACATGCGACAGGAGATCGTCGACCGACTGACAAAATGGCTTAACAAGTAATAAAGGCACATACTTTGCAGATTATGAAGATAGTGCGAACATTGGCAATACGTACTTTAGTAAGATATTACCACGAGCTACACGTATTGTCGCTACTATCTACTAATTAATATATAATATAAAGTGAACAATCAGTATTCGAAGAAGATTACAGAAATCTTAACTTACAGCAAGGAAGAAGCGCAACGACTCGGCAACGACTACGTAGGACCAGAACATATACTGCTCGGGATAATACGCGATGCGGAGACTTGTGCAACTGATGTATTGGAACAAAAATTCAAACTGAATCTTAAGGACATCAAACGAATGATTGAGAGCAAAGTGACCAACGGATCTGACATCTCCAATACATACAACGCAGACATTAGCCTCAACGAGAAGTCATCAAGCATCATGAGACTCTGCCTACTCGAGGCAAGACTCATGAGAAGCCCTATGGCAGAAGCAAGTCACCTTCTGCTTGCTATTGTCAAACAGAAGGACAACCTTGCAGCACGCATACTCAATGATAGCGGAGTGACATATAGCGAACTGTATAGCGCATTTACACAGCCAGCCGCTACTACTCCTGCAACTCCAAAGTCTGACATAGACCTTGACGACGAGGAAGACGAAGACACGGACACTCCCCCATCGTCTGCTGGTGGTAACGGCAGTTTCAGAGCTACGGTATCATCTAGACAAGCAGAAAAGAAGAAAGGCAATTCGGATACGCCAGCAATTGACATGTTTGGCACAGACATCACCCGTGCCGCCGCTGAGGGAAAGCTCGACCCAGTAGTAGGCAGAGCCAACGAGATAGAGCGTCTTGCCCAGATACTTAGCAGACGCAAGAAGAACAATCCCGTACTCATCGGAGAGCCAGGCGTTGGAAAGAGCGCCATCGTCGAAGGTCTTGCACTGAGAATCAGCGAGAGAAAGGTATCACGTACACTATTTGACAAGCGCATCATATCTCTCGACATGACATCAGTAGTAGCAGGCACCAAGTATCGAGGACAGTTTGAGGAACGTATGCGCACCATCATCTCAGAACTGAAAGCCAACCCCAATATCATCATATTCATAGACGAGATACACACCATCATAGGAGCGGGCAATCAGGCTGGCTCAATGGATGCCGCCAACATGATGAAACCTGCACTCTCTCGTGGCGAGCTACAGTGTATAGGAGCCACCACACTCGAAGAGTACCGCAAGTCTATAGAGAAGGATGGAGCTCTGGAAAGACGATTCCAGAAGATCATCGTCGAACAAGCTACAGAAGATGAGACTCTTACCATACTCCATAACATAAAGGACAGATATGAGGAGCATCATAACGTCAGCTATACTGACGAGGCACTCAAGGCATGTGTCTCTCTTACTGCACGATACATCACAGACAGGGCATTCCCAGACAAGGCGATAGACGCTCTCGACGAAGCTGGTTCGCGTGTGCACATCAACAATATTTCAGTACCTAAGGAGATTGAAGATCAGGAGAAATCAATTGCTGAGGCTAACGCTCAGCGTGATCTTGCTGTCAAGTCACAAAACTATGAGCTTGCAGCCGCCTTCCGCGATCGTGCACGTCAACTACACGCCGAACTTGACGACATGAAGGAGCGATGGGAAGCGTCTCTTGCAGACTCAAGACAGACCGTAGACGCTGACAAGGTGGCAGAGACAATCTCCATGATGACTGGCATACCTGTCAGCAAGATGGCAGGTGCAGAGAGCATACGACTCAAGGGGATGCGCCAAGAACTTAAGAGCAAGGTTATCGCACAGGACACCGCTATAGACAAACTCGTAAGTGCCATACAGAGAAGCAGAGTTGGACTTAAGGATCCTAATAGACCTATAGGTACATTCATGTTTCTCGGCCCTACAGGAGTTGGCAAGACATATCTCGCAAAACAACTTGCAGAGTATATGTTTGGTTCTGCAGATAGCCTCATACGAATAGACATGAGCGAATACATGGAGAAGTTTACCGTAAGCCGACTCGTAGGAGCTCCTCCAGGATACGTAGGATATGAAGAGGGCGGAATGCTCACGGAGAAGGTACGCCGTCACCCTTACAGCATAGTGCTACTTGACGAGATAGAGAAGGCACACCCAGATGTGTTCAACCTCCTCCTGCAGGTCATGGACGACGGACGACTCACAGATTCGTATGGACGCACCATAGATTTCCGCAACACTGTCATCATCATGACAAGCAATGTAGGTACACGTCAGCTCAAGGAGTTTGGCCGTGGAGTCGGATTCTCTGCCATGTCAGACAAGAGCGACTCCGAGGTGAGCCAGTCAGTCATCCAGAAAGCACTGCAGAAGCAGTTCTCGCCAGAGTTCCTCAACCGAGTAGACGAGATCATTACCTTCGACCAACTCGAGCTCAAATCTATCATACAGATTATAGACATCACGCTACGTGGCCTGTACAAGAGAGTCGAGTCATTAGGCTACTCGCTCGTTATCGACCAAGATGCCAAAGAGTACATAGCCAAGAGCGGATACGACAAGCAGTTTGGCGCAAGACCACTCAGACGCTCTATACAGCAACATATCGAAAACCAGATATCAGAGCTTATAGTCGAAGAGTCACTTGCACCTGGAGACATGCTCCACGTCAAGTTGGATGAAGATGAAGCCGACAAGATCATTATCACTCATACATCTCAATAATAGAGGTTATTGTATGTACTCGACATATCGAACACAATATCCTGCTTTGTATTGACCATAATATGCGAGCAGCGATTTCTTCTCACATTGTCATCTGGAGATTACAAAATCATGGATAAAGTGATTGACGATAATCATGCGGTTGATAGAGGCTAATC
>JAZLKQ010000178.1:0-1069 GCA_045597745.1 Bacteroidaceae bacterium
TCATCCACATAGGATGCCTGTTGTCGATCGGACGGCGCTCTTGTGCTGATATGGACAAGAAAGAAGTGCACAGCACAAGTGCAATCAATAGCATTAAACGTTTCATAAGTTGTGTAAGTTCCAAATTTAATATTCATTAGACTGGTGCAAATATCGCAATTAATGTTGACTAATGCAACATTTGACCTTATTATCGTCTAATATCCTTATGAAATCTCAATGCAAACAATACTCCAGCTGTTGTAAGGCCAAAAGGAAATGCCCACCATACTCCTACGGCGCCACCATCGAGCACAAAGCCAAACACATAGCTCAACGGTATAGACACGAGTATATATGCGACTACTGCATACCACATAAGCCACTTCACGCTCTCAATGGCACGAAGCGAATTGGCATATATGACCTGCAGGCAGTCGCCACACTGATATGCGAGAAACGGCGGTATCATCGCAATACACATCTGTATGACTTCATCACTTGTCGTAAATGCGCCAAACAGCGGCTGTCTTAGCACCACTATAAGCGTCGAGAGCACCACACCTGTACATACGGTCATGGCGAGAGCAGCGTACGACGTTCGTCTCACCTCTGCATACTCACCCTGTCCACGGAAGTGGCTTATCCTTATTGCTGCCGCCGCACCTATGCCATAGTATACCATAAAGCACAGCGTGCCTATAGTGCACACTACCTGATGAGCCGCCAATGCTGTAACACCAAGCCAACCCATCATTATCGCACTTACATTGAATGAAGATGCCTCAGTACCCATCTGCAAGGCAATAGGGAGGCCTTTGCGCATCTGATATACGACACCTACAGACTTCACCTTTCCCCTACTCTCACTCCGCAGTGAGGCATAACGCCTCATACGCCATACTGCCACTATCATGACAAGCAGCATCAGCACACGCGAGAGCAGGGTGGCTACACCAGCACCCGACAGTCCTAACTCGGGGCAGCCGCATCTGCCAAAGATAAAAAGATAGTTGAGTATCACGTTGACGACATTTCCGCCTATCATCACCCACATGGGAGTACGGGTGTCACCTACTCCATCGCAAAA
>JAZLKQ010000179.1:0-2527 GCA_045597745.1 Bacteroidaceae bacterium
GCTCTCAACCGCAATATCCAGACCATGGTCACTACAGCTACAAACGGTAGTACGGCATACAAGCTTGCCGTCACCGCTGACTATACGTTTAGCCGTCTGCTGACACTTAGCGGCTATCTTGACTGGCAGAAGAACGTACCACTCGTATCTACAAGTTCGTACCCTACAACAACGGCGGACTTTGGTATTAGCATGAAGTTCTCTCTGACAAGATAAGATGTACCTGTGGATAATACCCTGCAGACTTACTGATAGTATGCTGTTGACCTGTGGATAATATCCTGCAGACTTGAATATAGAACAGTTACGACCTTACAATCTATTAATAAAGCCTATGACAATAGGACAAAACATAAAGTCGTTGGTCAATTCCCGTGATTGGGCGGGGCTTGATAGATACCTTTCACTCATGTCCAATTCCGAGATGAAGAGGGCAGAGCGAGTAGTGCGTGAGAGTGTGTTGCCATATCTTGACAACACCCTCTTCTGGGAGACGTATGAGCATCTTGTGGAGTTTCGCCATCAAGCATTTCTTTCAGGTATCATGTCCGTAGGCAGGCTCGCCAGCAGACAAGAGCTCTCCTACGACTGCGACGGTGCCAGGTCATTGGCGGCATATATATCCGGTAACGTGCCGACAGCGGCTTCTAAAATCTTGAGAATGCTGTTGCCATTGCTTCATACAGAGCAGCAGATCACTGGAGCGTTCCACCTATTTGGCATCAACGACGAGAAGGTGTGGATACATCAACTGCTCACCATACAGAGCCCGTTGTCATATTACGTCATGTTTCACTCCCTCATGCGGCTCGATGATCCTTTGCTTGCAAAGTCATGCTACACTGCAATCGTCAAGCAGAACACCGACATGGCGTACAATCTGGCGAGCATCATACGTTCATACTTCGGTCTTGAAGATGTCAAGAGCCTCTTGTCGTTGCGTATAGAACCGTGGGAACTGAGTCACATAACCAAGTCGTACGACAACTTCCTGCGGGTGCTACATGGCAAGCGACCTGTGGTCTGACAGATACCCGCATCTATGTTACCGCCCATCATTGTTATGTAATACATTTGTTCACTAATAGATACAAACAAAACGATTGATTATATGAGAAAACTAATTCTACTACTTAGCACCATGTTCGTGCTAACATCAGCATCTGCACAGCAGGACGATGCTGCGTCATCAGCAGCAAGTGAGTTTACACCTTATTATAAATATAGAGTGACACTCACCTCAAAGGGAAAATCAGGATATTCGGTCAAGCATCCCGAACAGTTCTTGTCTCAGAAGGCACTCGACCGTAGACAGCGCCAGAAGATAAAGGTTGATGAGTCTGACCTCCCTATCAGTCAGGAGTATATCAAGGGTATAGCTGACAAGGGGGTGAAGGTACTACTCACCAGCAAGTGGAATAGCACCGTGCTTGTACAGTGCGAAGATACCACCCTCATGGCAGCTGTCAATGCACTCCCATACGTGCAGTCAGTACGTAAGGTTGCTACATACACCAAGCCACAGCCACCATCAGATGTCAAGCGTCGCTCCCTCATCACAGGCAAGAGCAATAAGGCCGATACAGACTCACGATACGGCAATGCACACCATCAGATAGAGATGCTCAACGGTATAGCCTTGCATGAGAAGGGCTATAAGGGAGACGGTATTACTATCGCTGTCGTCGATGCGGGATTCTATAATGCAGACTGTGTACCAGGCCTTGCATACACAAAGATACTTGGCACACGAGACTTCGTTGATCCTAATTCCGATATTTATGCCGAGAGCAGCCACGGCATGATGGTACTCTCATGTATGGGAGCAAATACCGAGTACGAGCAGATAGGTACAGCCCCAGAGGCATCATACTGGTTGCTGCGTAGTGAGGATGCCAATACCGAACAGCTTGTAGAGGAAGACTATTGGGCAGCGGCCGTTGAGTTTGCAGACAGCGTAGGAGCAGATGTGGTCAACACTTCGCTTGGATATACAACGTTTGACAATCCTGCCGACAACGTCCTGTACAGAGAACAGGATGGTAAGACCCATCTCATCTCACGCTCTGCATCTCGTCTGGCTTCTAAGGGTATGATACTCTGCTGTAGTGCCGGCAATGAGGGCGACAGTCAATGGAAGAGGATTGGCGTACCTGCCGATGCCGAATATGTGCTTACAGTAGGTGCATGTGACCCAGATGGCGTCAACACCAACTTCTCTTCATTAGGATATAGCGCAGACGGACGTGTCAAGCCAGATGTTATGGCTCAGGGTGGCTCGTCAGCAGTATATGGTATCACAGGTGTGCCACGTACAGCCAACGGCACATCGTTCTCATCTCCGATACTCTGTGGTATGGTGGCTTGCTTGTGGCAGGCACTTCCAAAGCTCAACAGCTACGAGTTGATGGAGATCATACGTCGTAGCGGCAACAGGTATGAGACACCTGACAACGTGTACGGTTATGGTATACCAGACTTTATCAAAGCGTACAATCTTGGTGTTGGCATGAAGTAATATAATGTG
>JAZLKQ010000180.1:0-4015 GCA_045597745.1 Bacteroidaceae bacterium
TATATGCAGACCGTAACTGTACTATATAGGCAGACCGTAACTGTACTTCAATGTGTCCATGACGAAGATACTTCGGACGTTTGCCACATACTCGAAGGCACCTACCTTATTGAGTATAAACTCCTGATACATACGCATGGAGGAGACGCATACCTTGAGCAGATAGTCTCCGTCGCCCGATACATTGTAGCACTCCGTCACCTCGTCCCAAGTATCAACTTCTGTCTTAAACAGCTCGGCGATAGGTCGGCTGATCTGTCTCATGCTGATGCTGCAGTACACTACAAAGGTCCTGTCTATCATGCTGGCATCAAGGACAGCCACGTACTTCTTGATGTAACCCATACGCTCGAGACGTCGCTGACGCTCAAATGTAGGTGTGGTCGAGAGGTGAATCTTCTGTGAGAGCTCCTTGACTGTCAGTTTGCTGTTGTCCTGCAGAAGGCGCAGTATCTTGAGGTCAATATCGTCAAGTTCCTGTATCATAATGAGTATAGTTTTTCGATGAATAATCGTTTGTGTCACGACATGCCTTCATCTAATCGATGATGGGAGACTGTCCGGCAGGCAATTCGCTGGTGTCGTCACGCTTAAATACGTCCGTCTCGAGATTGCGGACATCAGAGAAGTCATCTGCCTTGCTCTGGTCTGTGATGACATTACCCTTGAAGTAGTCCTCAATCTCTGATGTATAGTCGGCATAGTCCTTGTCGTAGTCCTTGAGTATTACGCCATGTTCGAGCAGGGTGACACGTGTGAAGATGTCAAACGTATGGCTGAGATTGTCCGAACTGACTATGATAGTGGCGCCGGTATCCTTATTGTACTGCTCGAGCATATACTTCATGGCGAGCTGACTCGAAGGGTCAAGGAAGTTGAACGGCTCGTCGAGTATCAGCAGACGAGGGCTGTGCAGCATGGCACCGATGATGCCGACCTTCTGCTTATTGCCCGCCGAGAGATTGCGGATGAGCGTATTCTGCCCGAGCACCTCACCGTTCATAAATCCCTCAAATGCAATCAGCTTCTGGTCAATCTCCTCTTGTGAGATGCCGTTGATCTTGCCGATAAAGGAGAAATATTCCTCTGGCGTGAGGTAGTCAATAAGGAATCCCGAGTCTATATATGCGCCCGTATAGGCCTTCCAGTCCTCACACTCCTGGGTGACGTATGCGCAGAGTTCGCCATCGGCATTCTCTCCTGCTATGGTCACCTTGCCCTCGTCAGGGTGCAACAGGTCAAGTACTACACGGAAGAGCGTCGTCTTGCCGGCACCGTTATTGCCTACAAGTCCGATGATCTCGCCCTTATGTATTACGTACTTCGAAATGTTGAGAGCCTGTTTGTCGCCAAACGATTTCTTCACGCTGTCTATTATCAGTTCCATAATCGTCCTTATCTTGATTGCCTAAATTCTGCCATATTTACATGTCTCCTCTGCATAAATCGCTTATAGATATTGCGCAGCCACACCGGATGTAGAGCAGTACCGACCACTCCAAGACATATCATTATGAGCGAGCCGACCTCTGTAGGGAGCAGTGTCACCAGCACGTACATGATGCCGACTGGCACAAGCATGGCAATGCTCGACATGAGGATCTGCATCTTGGTATTGCGCCCCGCACGTGTCATCTTATCATTGAGATGGAGTGTCGTCGAGTTGTATACGGCGAGCTGAAAGAGGAACGGGAACACGACGCCCGATGCAAACAACATGCTCGCCAGTGCCTCTTGCCACAATATCTTGCCCTCTACCACCGGAATGAGCGTAAATATCAGCGGCACGATGAGGATGATGCAGTTGAAATAATACTTCGCCTTGAGCAGAGCGAGCACTGACTCCTTGCGGCTCATCAGCAGGTCTATATAGTTGCCCTCCATACACATCACACCTGTCAAGGTCATGGTACCGAGGCATGAGAAGCAGTACATGCATATAAACGACTTCATGAACGCCATGCTATCATACACGTCTGTAAACGCAAAGAGCAGACAAAGCATGAGCATGTATATGGCGCCAACGATAAATTGTTTCTTCACCACCCTGTTGCGCAGGGTAGACTTCACCTCCAGCTTCATGTACTCGCCTATCTGACCAAAGCGGTCCAGCCACTTCATCTCCGTCGAACGGACCTTGGTGATATGCTCGACCTTCGCGAGTTCAAAGTATATGTAGCGTTGCTGAATCTTTCGGTTGACGGCAAACATCAGCCCGATAAAGCTGAAGATAATGACGAACGAGAGCGGATTCCACTCTATAAAGCCTCTAACTAACCGCATCGAGGCGAACATCAGCCAGTCGCCGTCAACGAATCCAAAGTATATCAGACCTGCATACACCGCTATCGGGATCAGCACGTACAGTATGTTGCGTCCCACAAATGTGCGCCATAGCAGGTACCACATGCTGTTGCCAACAAACAATAGCCACAATCCAAGCAGGTAGCCTATCAGCCCGATCCAACCGTAATATGGGGCAAATGCTATCGAAAGTACGCCAAATGGCACAAAGAAGAAATACCAGAAGAAGTTGTATGCTCTCAGTCCCATGCGTGCCAGAAACAGATCGACGAGAAATGACTGAGGTATAGGCAGGAGCTTGTAGGGCTTTAGTTCCTGTGCTGGCGTCTCCTGCATTGCGAATCGCATAAAGAAGTCTAACGCCAGTATGAATATTATGCCGGAGTTGAGTGTATCGTACGCCTCACGGTTGCCGTCACGAAATGCATCGTAAAACAACACTCCGAACAGCATCAGATATATCGCCCAGAAAGCGACGAAGATGTATATCATCACCTTCATCACACGGTTTCTTTCAAACATAGGATGCCTCCGGTCAGCCAAACGCTGATTGTGACTGACGAGCCGATATAGGAGTTTTGCCTGTGCGAGTTTCATACGATATAACTGTATTGTAAGCCTAACAAATCACAAACGACAGTCCAACGACTATTTGTCCTCAAGTTGAGCGAGGTATCTCTCCGCGTCGCGGGCTGCCTTGCAACCTGATCCTGCAGCTACAACCGCCTGTCGATACACTGGGTCTGCCACGTCGCCGGCGGCAAACACACCAGGTACATTGGTCTCCGTCGTGCCCGCAACGGTCTTGATATATCCCGTCTCATCAACATCAACCCAAGGTCGGAACACGTCAGAGTTAGGCTTGTGACCTATGGCGAGAAACAGTCCATCAATCTCCAGGTCGTACTCCTTCTCGTCCTGCTGACCTTTCCTCCACACGAGATGCGCCCCTTCTACGCCGTCCTCTCCATAGAGCCCGAGCGTGTTAGTCTCGTACAACACCTCTATATTGTCCTGTCGCTCCACCCTGTCCTGCAGTATCTTCTGCGCACGGAGATATGGTTTGCGGACAATGAGATACACCTTCTTTGCGAGACCAGCGAGGTAAAGCGCCTCACCACACGCCGTGTCGCCGCCACCCACAACAGCCACAGTCTTCTTGCGATAGAAGAAGCCGTCGCACGTAGCACAAGCGCTCACTCCCTGCCCCATGTACTTCTGCTCGTCGCTCAGTCCAAGCCACTTGGCACTTGCACCCGTAGCTATGATGAGCGCATCGGTCTCGACCTCGCTGCCGTCATCAAAGGTCAGCGTGTATGGCTTCTTGCTGAGGTCTGTCTTGACACATACCGCCTGTCGTACCTCAACGCTAAACTTATCGACCTGTTCTCTCATGAGATCCATGAGTTCACCACCCGTTATCTCTTCTGGATGAGCGGGAAAATTCTCTACCGTATCAGTAATGGTCAACTGTCCACCCGGCTGTATACCTTCGTATACTATCGGGCTGAGATTGGCTCTACTTGCGTATATCGCCGCTGTATATCCAGCAGGACCTGAACCTATGATTATGAGTCTATGATGTTGCATATATGGATAATAACAATGTAATTACTCATTATTTAATTGTAAATTCACCTTTGACAAAACAAAATCCATTAGTTCTTTGACTTTCGGAATCTTGACGTCAAGTTCTTGTTGAGATACTGTG
>JAZLKQ010000181.1:0-5763 GCA_045597745.1 Bacteroidaceae bacterium
ACGTTTGTCTCCGCATGATAATGGTCCTTGAGTATTGCCTGCACACTTGACAGAGGCGCATTGCCTGCGCGTTCGCCAAGTCCGTTGACTGCAGTATGTACTCCACGACACCCACTTACCACAGCTGCGAGCACATTGCTCGAGGCGAGGTCGTAGTCATTGTGTGCATGGAAGTCGAAGTGCAGGTCAGGATAGCGCTCTACCATCTGACTGATATATGTAGATGTAAGCTGCGGATTGAGTATACCAAGAGTATCTGGCAACATAAATCTCTTCACGCCCGAGTCCTTGAGTGCATCGACGAGGTCATACACATACTGCGGGCTGTCCTTCATGCCATTGCTCCAGTCCTCAAGATAGAGATTGACATTTATACCAAGTTGACTGGCGTATGATATCGAGCGCTTGATGTCTGCTACATGCTCGTCAAGCGTCTTCTTGAGCTGAAATCTGCAATGCTTCTCCGAACCCTTGCACAACAGATTGATATTACGGCAACCAGTATCGTTGATCCAGTCGAGCGAAGTCTTGCCGTCGACAAATCCCAACACCTCTATCCTGTCTATCATACCAGCCCTGCGCGCCCATCGGCAGATGTTGGTCACAGCATCTTTCTCTCCGTCGGACACACGTGCACTCGCCACCTCTATCCTGTCCACATTGACATTCTGAAGCAGCATACGCGCAATCATCAGTTTCTCATGAGGCACGAAGCTCACACCGTTGGTTTGTTCACCATCACGGAGCGTCGTGTCCATTATCTCTATAGTTCTCGTCTTCATTTCAAGGGGCAAAGTTAGTCATTTTAAGCGAATTAAATAGCATGACAAACGAAATAATCATAACAATTCGCTAACTTTGCACCCACTAATCATCATTCATCATCATGACTACCAATATAAAAGCCATCATATTTGACCTTGACGGCACACTCACATATACACTCGAAGACCTTGCCATCAGCACCAACTATGCTCTACAGTCATGCGGTATGCCTCTGCGTACGATAGACGAAGTCCGCCAGTTTGTAGGCAATGGTGTGCACCGTCTCATCGAGCGTGCCGTACCTGCAGAGACTCCGTCCGAGATGATCGAACAATGCTTCGACACATTTAGACAGCACTATATCAAGCACTGCCAGGACCATACACGTCTATATGATGGCATTGACCATCTGCTCACTACGCTCAAAGCACGTGGATACCGCATGGCTATCGTATCTAACAAGTTGCAGAGCGGAGTCGACGAACTGTACGACAAGTACTTTCGTGACACCATCGAGATTGCCATTGGCGAACGACACAATATACTACGCAAGCCTCATCCGGACATGGTGCTGAAGGCACTCGCCTCTCTTGGAGTAACAGCAGACGAGTCTATATATATAGGTGATTCGGAGGTAGACGACGCAACAGCACGTGCTGCATCCATGCCATGCATATCTGTGCTCTGGGGATTTCGTGACAAGAGCACACTCATAGAGTACGGAGCAGACATATTTGCAGATAGTCCAAAAGACATTGAGGATATGTTGTAATGGTGTAGATTCATTATTAGAAAACTTTTTTTACGCATTCACGAACAATTACCGACTACACTTCGTTTATTGGGTAAAGTTTATAATTCTAACTCAATAAACAGTAAAGATTATGTGTAGCGATTTACCAAAACTCCAATATCCATTCGGTGGATTAGAACCAATCATCAGCGAGCAGACCATGTCCCTCCATTACGGCAAGCACCTAATGGGCTACTGCGACACTCTTGCTCGACTAATAAAAGGGACGTCTCTCGAGAAAGAACCTCTCAAGTACATCATCAAGCACTGTGGCGATACGGGTATATGCAACAATGCCGGGCAGGTGTTCAATCACATTGCATTCTTCCAGCAGTTCTCACCTTTATCTAAAGAAGAGATGAGCATCATCTGCAACTGCAATGGGGTATGCAATGTAGAACCTATACGCAAGCCTAAGGGAGAACTGGAAAAAGCCATCAATCACTGTTTCTCTTCGTTTGCTGACTTCCGTAAACAAATGACAGATGCCGCAACGGGACACTTTGGCTCTGGTTGGGTGTGGTTGACAAGATGTAAGGACGACGCCCGTCTCAAGATCATCACCACTCCTAATGGTGAGACACCTCTCAGTCATCATCTCAAGCCTCTGCTTACTTTCGACCTGTGGGAACATGCCTACTATCTCGACTATCAGAATCGCAAGGCTGAGTATATATCCAGACTATGGCACATCATCAACTGGGACATTATCGAGAAACGTTTCACTCGCTCGTCCGCCAACTGCTGCCAGATATACATTTAGACACACCTCTTCGCCTTTGCAGCAGCGGCTGCAATGTTCTCAGATAGGTATTAATTAGGATAACTTCCGCACCCGTCTCTGCCTCTTTCATGATGGCACGAGGCGGGTGCATTCTTTGTTTTTACTCACAATTAGGTATTGTGTACACCGCATAACAGGCGTACCTTTGCACCCGTAAACAGCAAACATATTATAAAAACTTATGAAACAAACTACATATTTATCACTTACGACTCGTTTATGTAAAATGATAGCAGCATTCACACTCTTCGTGCTCGTACATAGCTACATACATGCCAACGAGCCAGCACAAGACGTAGACACGTCGGCAATCATGTCATCTGCTCATGATGCCATGTATGATGACGGCGACCACTCACCCATATCTCTTGGAGTGGACTACACAGCAGAAGTTCACACACACTTCAAGGGCAACTACAACTTTGTCAATCTATTACGCCTCAACATGTCTGCTACAATATCTGACAGACTCGCCATCAAGGCAGGGACAATAAGCGTCTTTAAGACTAAGGACACGTATATACTCGACGATCTACAGGGATTCTCCAACATAGACTCTGACCGTCTGCTACTCGGACTCTCTATGCTTGGCGCCGAATGGCAAATTGATGACAACAACTTATTGTTTGCCGGTATACGCTGTATGAATGAAGACTATTTCACGTCTCCTGTCACCTCGCTTTATACCAACAGCTCATGCGGCATATATCCTACCATTGCCGCCAACTACCCGATAGCCAACTATCCGTTTGCCTCAGTCGGCATACACTATACTTACGATAATGACAGGCTCGGAGTACAGGCTTCGGTATACAACGGCAAAGGCTACAACAGATTTGCCGGACATGACAATGTCTTTCATTTCAAGCCCAACAGAGACGGAATCTTCTCTCTGGCGCAGGCAGAATACAAGGTAGGAGAAAATCGATATTTCCTTGGTGGATGTGTGCACTACGGGAGACCATACGAAGAAGCGCAAGAGAAGGTGTGCACTACCCTTTGGACGTATGGCGAGCAACAACTGTCACCGACATTTGCACTAATGGCTGGATATTCACATGCCTTTGCGCATGATGGTGATTGCAAGGACTTTGCCGCACTTGCTCTCAAAGCTGACATCAAGGGGATGGAATGGGGACTACTCACAGACTATGCTAAGTATAGCGTTGGCGAAGAGTGGGCAACCGAACTCACATGCAAGACTGCTATCGGCAAGTACTGCTATTTGCAACCTACAGTACACTTCATCAACAATGCAGGTGGCTCTCACGTTGCAGCATTGTTGCGATTTGGATTGAGTTTGTAAGGTGGTTTAATTATTTTTCCCTACATTTGCAACAACTTACAAACTAACAAAACTAACACACTCTTGCTCTGTCAGCATCTTCCATACTCTCCTTTGGAACATAGAGACGGGAGGATTGACCTGCAGCAAAGGCTTTATCTTATGGCACATACATCTATCATCATCGCTGCAGCACTCATGGCAGGCATGACTACAGCAACAGCACAGACACTTAGTCCTAATGGCAAGTGGATTCGTCCTACAGACAGTCACATACAGTATATTGGTCGCGTGAGTCACACCAACCCAAACTCACCTGCTTTCACATTCCCTGGCACACAGATAAGGAGTGGATTTACAGGCACTTCCCTCAAGATGGTTGCAAAGCCTATGAGCGGTTACTTCATGGCAGAGATTGACGGTGCAGAAGCGTTCAAAGTCTGCTTCAATGCCGAACGTGACTCCGTCGTGACCATAGCAACTGCTTTGCCAGAAGGCACACATCAGGTAAGACTCATGTACATCAACGAGGGGTATGACCGCAAACCAGAGTTCCGCGGTTTTATCGTAGACGAAGGACACGCACTTGCTGACGCACCTGCTTTACCTGAGAGAAAGATAGAATTTGTTGGCAATAGCATCACTTGCGGATATGGCGTCGAGAGCACAAATCCTAACGAACACTTCTCTGACGAGACTGCAAACCACTACTACACATACGCAGCCATCACCGCACGCAACCTGTGTGCACAGCATCATGCCGTGGCACGTAGCGGCATCGGAGTATACCGCTGTTATGATGGTCCAAAGAAAGGTGATAAGATAAACATGAATACCGAGTACACTCATACCTTGCTATACAACACTGCAGAGACTTGGGACTTCTCACGATACACCCCACAGGTAGTATGCATCAATCTTGGTACCAATGACACCAGCACCAAGGGAGCAGATCCTGCCTTGCTCACTCAGGGATACAAGAATCTGTACAAACAAGTACGAGAGCACAATCCATCCGCAAAGATAGTATTCCTCTGTGGCAGCATGATGAATGGCGATGCACTCAAGATGGCAAAGGCATGTATGGACAAGGCTGTAGCAGACGCACATGCTGCAGGAGACAAGGATGTGTATCAGTTTGACTTCGCCCCACAGACAGGTTCTCTCAAGTACGGAGCTGACTGGCATCCAAGTTACTGGCAACATCAGAAGATGGCTGGCGAACTCACCGCCTACCTCCGCGAACTCATGAATTGGTGGTAAGTCTTAGAATAAGAGGAGTCATTTATTCAAATGGGGGAGAAGTGGTTCGAAACCACCGTTGCTTTCAAACTAAGAGGTCTTATCAGACAATCCATCTGATAAGACCTCTTATATTATCACACCTTTATCCCTCCCTACAACTCAGCCACAGCACGGAGATAGTTCTTCATGTTGCCGGCTTTCATAATCTTCTTGTAGGCCTTCTTGCCGAGCGTTTCATCGGTATACTCCCAAAATGAACGTATCTTGTTGAGACGTTGTTCTTCGCCTGGTATCACGGTCTCATAATGTGAGAGGAGTTCTGAATGGAGTCGGAGCAATAGTTGTATACGCTGGCGCTCTGTCCACTCCTTGCCATCTGTATACTCTCGAGCGAGTGATGGACGGGCAAGCAGTCCGCGACCGACCATAACACCTGCAAGGTCCGGATAGGCGGTCTCCAGACGCTGTATGTCTTCGACGGTACGTATGTCACCATTGTATATGACGGGATGAGTCAAGGCATCTTTGACGAGTGCAAACTGCTCCATATCTACATCGCCTTTGTACTGCTGTGTGGCAATACGCGGATGTATGGTGACGTGCACGAGGGGCGTGTCATTGAGTATATCTACTATGGATGTCCAGTCGGTTGCTGACGTAAGCCCAAGTCGCATCTTGATAGAGAAGTGTACATCGGGTTGAGACTTCACGATGTCCATGATAGCTGATACCTCTGCAGGGTTGGTGAGCAATGCTGCTCCTCGTCCATGGCGTGTCTGCAACGGGAAAGGACAGCCCATATTGATGTCTATCCTATCGTACCCCTGAGATAATACCACGTCTGTAACATGGCGAAATTCATCTGCGGTTGATGCTATGACTTGTGGAACA
>JAZLKQ010000182.1:0-4658 GCA_045597745.1 Bacteroidaceae bacterium
AGCCTTCGTCATACGTATGTTGAGCCTTCGTCATACGTATGACGAGCGTTTGTCGAGCGTATGATAACGTAATGGTCATACGGTAGTTAATAATCGCCCTTTTGGCACAACAATAAGCAGACGTATATCATTACATATTGATTTCAATAATAAATAATGTGATTGTATTACAAGTTTTTGCCGTAATATTTTGTGAGGTACGTCGAAATGTCGTACTTTTGCAATAGTTATGGTTATCGTAGATTCTATTGTTTGACTGAATAAGGGCGCTTGTCTCTATATCGTATTTCAAACAAGTGAATCATGAATATGTTTATAAGTAAGATGGCAGGACAATATAGTACCGCTGACAAGCTGAGCTATGTGATAGCTAATGATTATCGCCTGCTTCAGGTCATGAGCCGATTTGGTATATCATTGGGCTTCGGAGAGAAGTCCATCAAGGAGGTATGCCTGCAATGTGGTGTGGACCCAAAGACATTTGTATTTGTACTCAATTACATCAAGGATGGTGCTGAAAACCGACATCAAAGGGTCGACGGATTGAGTGTTGCCTCTTTGCTCAATTATCTCAAGCAGACACATACTTATTTCCTACAGTTTCTGTTGCCTAACATTAGGTTTCATTTGCTCAATGCCATTGATTGTACGGTGCAGAACGAGATACCGTTTCTGCTGCTGAAGTTTTTTGATGAATATGTAGAGGAAGTGAGAAAGCACATGGAGTATGAGGAGGCAACAGCATTTGCTTTTGTCGAAAGACTGCTTGACGGTGTATTGCCACACACTGGCGAACAGCCTCATCTCATCAGCAAGCATCATGAGTCTATAGAGGTAAAACTCAAGGAATTGAAGAGCATATTCATGCAGTACTATCCTCAGAAGGAGAATAACAACAAGCTTAATGCTGTCATCGTGTCAATCTATCAGGCAGAGGAAGAACTGAGCATACACTGTCTTGTGGAGGATAATATATTTACTCCTGCTGTTAAGAAACTTGAGCACAACAACTCGGTAAAGCTTGACGCTATTGCCAATAGGGATGCGGACCAAGAATCTTCATCAAAACAAGAAGTGTTGTCTAAGCGAGAGAAGGAAATTGTGACATGTGTTGCAAAGGGGATGGCGAACAAGGAGATTGCGGACAAGCTATGCATGAGCATTAATACTGTTACCACTCATAGACGTAATATTGCTCGCAAGTTGGATCTGCATTCACCTGCAGCTATTACAATATATGCTATAGTCAACAAGCTTGTGACTATTGACGAAGTAAATGTATAGTATGAGTGATTGACGGATAAATCGTCTGTCGCTTATGAGTTTACGTAATAATAAGTGAAATAGAA
Source organism: Bacteroidaceae bacterium (assembly GCA_045597745.1). Lineage (GTDB taxonomy): Bacteria > Bacteroidota > Bacteroidia > Bacteroidales > Bacteroidaceae > Minthosoma. Next base: position 1,350 of record JAZLKQ010000182.1, read on the forward strand.
TATACAAAATCAACAAATCAAATCGTAAAGATTATGGAGATAAAGGAAAGCTGGAAAGAGAAAGGCTACATAGATGAGCCAATAGATAAAGATATTGACGTCAAGTCAGAGATACGTAGCATGTGTAAGGAGAAGAATGCAGTCATTCTTGCTCACTACTATACTGATGGCGTGATACAGGATATTGCAGACTTTGTAGGTGACTCACTTGCACTTGCCCAGTGGTCTGCTAAGACAGAGGCTGATATCATCGTGATGTGTGGTGTGCACTTTATGGGTGAGACCAACAAGATACTTTGCCCAGGAAAGAAGGTGCTTGTACTTGACCTCAACGCAGGATGCTCTCTGGCAGACTCATGCAATGCAGATGACCTAAAGGCATTTATCGATGAGCATCCTGGTTACAAGGTGGTAAGTTATGTCAATACGACTGCTGCTGTCAAGGCACTTACAGACGTGGTAGTTACTTCATCAAATGCAAAACTTGTGGTTGACTCTTTCCCTAAGGATGAGAAATTGATATTTGGTCCAGACAAGAATCTTGGCAATTACATCAACTCGGTGACTGGTCGTGACATGCTCCTGTGGAATGGCGGTTGTCATGTACATGGACAGTTCTCACTCGAAAAGATCCTTCAGATAAAGGCAGAGCATCCTGATGCAAAGATACTTGTACATCCTGAGTGCCCAGCACCAATACAGAAAGTTGCGGACGTAATAGGTTCGACTGCAGGACTCTTGAAGTTTGCTATCAATGACGAGGCTACAGAGTTTATCGTTGCTACAGAGAGCGGCATACTCCACGAGATGACCAAAGCCTGCCCAGACAAGACATTTATTCCTGCTCCCCCTGAGGCAAGTGGAACGGTAGGATGTAGTTGCAACGAATGTTCATTCATGAAACTTAATACACTCAACAAGCTTTACAATACACTGAAGTACGAGTGGCCTACTATTGAGGTGGATCCTGATATTGCGGCTAAGGCAATACGTCCTATTGACAGGATGCTTGAGATAAGCAAGTGATTGTCCTGCTGAGTTTTTATCGGTATTAAGCATGTATATTTTTTGCTGATGACGGAAACAATAGATAGCATTACAAATGTAGGAGAGGGTAGTGTGGCAGCTCTTGTGTCAGGAGGTGTCGATTCGGCAGTGTCTGTACATTTGCTCAAAGAACAAGGTATCAATCCTCACCTTTTCTATATCAAGATAGGACCAGACCGTGATACGGAGTGGAACTGTACTTCGGAAGAAGATGTAGAGGTCTGCCAATGGCTTGCACATAAGTATGGGCTCAAGCTTGATGTCATAGACTTGCATCATGAATATTGGGATAAGGTTGTGGGCTATACTATGGATAAGGCAAAGCAGGGTCTTACTCCTAATCCTGACGTGATGTGCAACAAGCTGATAAAGTTTGGTTGTTTTGAAGAAGTTGCAGGTCGTGACTTTGTATATACAGCTACAGGACATTATGCTACAACTACTGTCATAGATGGTAAGACGTGGCTGAGTACATCACCTGACCCTGTTAAGGACCAGACGGACTTCCTTTGTCAGATTAATTCGTTGCAAGTCAGCAAACTAAGATTCCCTATAGGCCATCTCTGGAAGCACCAAGTAAGGGAGATTGCAGAGAAGGCACGACTACTTAATGCGGAACGCAAAGATTCTCAAGGTATTTGCTTTCTTGGCAATATTGATTTCCGTGACTATATCAAGGCTCATCTTGGAGAGAATCCAGGAGATGTTCGTGAGATAGAGACAGGCAAGAAGATAGGCACACATAGAGGATTGTGGTTTTATACTATCGGTCAACGCAAGGGATTGGGATTTGGAGGTGGTCCATGGTTTGTCGTGAAGAAAAACTTGAAGCGTAATATACTCTTCGTGTCTCATGGATATGATCCTGATAAGGTATATAAAGATCATATCACGATGAACGACTTTCATTTCATAACTGAGAATCCATGGATTGACACCAATGCGGGTTGTGATGAAGAGCAAATAAAGCACTCTCTAATGACTCCAAAGAGAGTAACGTTCAAGATTCGTCATACGCCAGAGTATCTCAAAGGTGAGATTATGATGGATGAAGATGGTAGATGGTCTCTTCAGGCAGACGAGAAGATACATGGTGTTGCCCCTGGACAATTTTGTGTGGTATATGACGAAGTTCATCACTTGTGCTACGGAAGTGGTGAGATAAACTGATGACTGTACATTGTGCAGGATTGATGGTTAATGGTATTAGAAAGTATGTATCCTGTCAATGTCAATCATAAGTATATAAAAAGAAATGAAAGGTATATCGCCAGTGTGATATACCTTTCATTATACAGTTGATTTACGAAGCAGATTACTTCTTGTCCTTCAAGATGTCACGAATCTCTGTAAGTAACTTCTCCTCAGCAGATGGCTCTGGAGCAGGAGCTGGCTCTTCTTCCTTATTTTTCTTCTTCATTTCAGACAACTTAGTGATGCCCTTAACCATCAAGAAGATAACGAGTGCAATGATAAGGAAGTCGATACAGTTCTGAATAAATGCACCATAATTCCATGTGATTGCTTCAACAGCTTCCTTAACAACCTCTCCCTTTGCATCAAGTTCTTCTGGTATGCCAGGCTTGAGTACAACTTTGAGGTCTGCAAAATTGCTGTCACCTATTGCCCATGCTATAGGTGGCATGATGATGTCATTTACTACGCTTGATACAATCTTTCCGAATGCACCGCCGATGATAACACCGACTGCCATGTCAACCACGTTGCCCTTTAGAGCAAACGCCTTGAAATCTTCAATAAATTTTGCCATTGTAATGATAGTATTTTATGTGTAAATTATGTTTATTGTCTAATAATGTGTGATTGTTTTGCAAAATTAGGAAATAAATTCATAACTTTGCTACATTAAATATAACAACATGAAAAATAAGTTCGTTTTTTACGTATCTGTCATCATTTTGATGCTAATCGTGTGCGCTTGTTCAAGAGCACATTATTGTAATTGTGGATAGAGACATCAATATGTTTTTATTTCTTGTCTACATATATGACAGTGTGGCATATATCTGTATATAGCATATAGTGTGGCTATATGTTTGCTGAACTTCCTTGTAAATCATATAGAAAAACCGCTCCATCACATAAGTGATGAAGCGGTTGACTATTTATTTGGAATTAATATCCTAATAATGTCGGCTTGAGATTACTTGCACTCAGAGAAGTACTTGATAGTACGAACCATCTGTGAAGTGTAAGAGTTCTCGTTGTCATACCAAGAAACAACCTGTACCTGGTAAGTAT
>JAZLKQ010000183.1:0-3067 GCA_045597745.1 Bacteroidaceae bacterium
CAGGATTCGGCGGTCAGGGTGTGCTCTCTATGGGCAAGATACTCGCTTATGCCGGTATCATGGAGGGCAAGCAGGTGAGCTGGATGCCAGCTTACGGACCAGAACAGCGTGGCGGTACTGCCAATGTCACAGTCATCGTAAGCGACGAGCAAGTGTCTTCACCTATCGTCAGTCACTATGACACAGCTATCGTCCTCAACCAGCCATCGCTCGAGAAGTTTGAGCCATTCGTCAAGCCAGGTGGTACTATCATATACGATGGACACAGCGTCATCCAGCCACCAAAGCGTGATGACATCAACGTATATCGCATCGACGCTATGGAGGAGGCTGCAAGGATGTCCAACAGCAAGGTGTTCAACATGCTTGTGCTCGGTGGACTGCTCAAGGTGCGTCCAATAGCATCTGTAGAAGACGTGGTACGTGGTCTGCACAAGGCATTGCCAGAGCGTCATCACAAGCTCATTCCAATGAATGAGGAGGCTATACGCAGAGGCATGGACCTCATCGTGAAGGTGAAATAACAACATTCATACTGTTTTGTCATAAATATACATCGGTACATACGAGTGCCGATGTATATTTTTTTTGTATATTTGCCACCGAATTGTCGACCTGTGGACACGACACGATACATTTGTCCATGCAGTGTCGATGACTGTATAGTATATACCTATTTAATAAGAGAAACAATATGACACGAGCAATCATTACCGTAGTGGGCAAAGATACTGTGGGTATCATAGCCAAAGTTTGTACATACCTTGCAGACAATGAGATCAATATCCTTGACATATCTCAGACAATCGTTCAGGAATTCTTCAACATGATGATGATAGTCGATATGACCAAGAGCATCAAGCCATTTGACACCATAGCATCTGAGCTGACAGAGATAGGTCAGAATACAGGTGTACAGGTCAAGTGCCAGCTTGAGGATATCTTCGACAAGATGCATCGTATATAGTCTGGACGCCAGTCTATGGATATGCCGCGATGCGCCCGTATTGTGGTGCATCGTGCGGTTGTTGGTTTTATATAGAATAAGAAGATAAGCATTCTTACTATGATAAATATATCTGAGGTCTTCGAGACCAATAAGATGATAGAGCAGGAGAATCTTGATGTACGTACCATAACTATGGGCATCAACCTCCTCGACTGTGCAGACAAGAGTCTTGAAGTCACTTGTGACAATATATACAGGAAGATTACTACTCTTGCGTCCGAACTCGTCAGCACAGGCGAAGAAATCAGTAGAGAGTTTGGCATACCGATCGTCAACAAGCGCATCAGCATCACGCCTATATCACTGGTCGGTGGAGCTTGCTGCAAGATACCAGGAGACTATGTGCAGATAGCCAAGGCTCATGATTGTGCAGCCAAAGAGGTAGGAGTCAACTTTCTCGGAGGCTATAGCGCAATAGTGTCAAAGGGCATGTCGAGGAGTGACGAACTCCTTATCCGCTCTATACCAATGGCTATGGCATGTACCGAACGTATATGTTCTTCGGTCAATGTCGGCAGCACAAAGACCGGTATCAATATGGATGCCGTACGTCTCATGGGCGATATCATCAAGCAGACTGCAGACGCGACGAAGGACAATGACTCGCTCGGTTGTGCTAAACTTGTCGTGCTATGCAATGCTCCTGATGACAATCCATTTATGGCAGGTGCCTTTCATGGAGTGAGCGAGGCTGATGCCATCATCAATGTGGGAGTGAGTGGTCCTGGTGTGGTCAAGTATGCACTCGAACAGATACTGGATGCAGACTTTGAGCTCCTTTGCGAGACAATCAAGAAGACTGCATTCAAGATTACCCGTGTCGGTCAGCTCGTAGCTCAAGAGGCAAGCCATAGACTGGGAGTGCCATTTGGCATCATCGACCTGAGCCTTGCTCCGACACCTGCCGTCGGCGACTCTGTGGCTGACATACTGCAGTGTATTGGTGTCGAGCGAGCTGGTGCTCCTGGTACTACCGCCGCACTTGCGTTGCTCAATGACCAGGTCAAGAAGGGCGGTGTCATGGCAAGCTGTTATGTAGGCGGACTCAGTGGCGCATTCATTCCAGTAAGTGAGGATCAGGGCATGATAGATGCTGTGGAGCAAGGTGCGTTGACCATAGAGAAACTGGAGGCAATGACTTGTGTATGCTCTGTAGGACTCGATATGATAGCTATACCGGGCGACACACCTGCCACTACCATAGCCGGCATCATAGCAGATGAGAGTGCCATAGGTATGGTCAACCAGAAGACTACCGCAGTACGTATCATACCAGTCGTGGGTAAGACGGTAGGCGATACTGTAGAGTTTGGCGGTCTGCTTGGCTATGCTCCAATTATGCCTGTCAATACATTCGCTTGCGATCGACTGGTCAATCGCAGGGGACGTATACCTGCACCAATACATAGCTTTAAGAACTAACGACAACAGATATTTAGACAAATAGTTAATGATGGATAGACTATTGACATTTATGGTCACAGTCATGATGACTGTGTTGTCATACGCTCAGCCTGCCAGCCCGGTCAAGGTCAATGCGAGCTTTAAGGAAGTGTCAGCCACAGAGGGCGTGCTGACATTCGTAGCATCTATCAACAGTGGATGGCACATGTACAGTACTCAGGTGGTGCAGTACGGCCCTACACCTACCACTATCAACGTAGAGAGGATATCAGGTGCAAAGCTTGATGGACCGCTCAAGACGGCTACGGCTCCTGTCAAGCAATACGAGGAACAGTTTGAGGCAGACGTCTATTACTTTGAGAAGACTGCCACATTTACCCAAAAGGTCAAGTTGACTGGTGGCAAATACGAGATTGCCGGTTATCTGGAATACGGAGCGTGCAATGACCATAGCTGTACGCCACCTACCAGTGTGGAGTTTGACTTCAAGGGCGAGGTCAAGGCGGCTGCTGTCCCAGAAGTATCAGAAGAGAAGTCTAAGGACAAGGATGCAGATATGCAGGGGGCAAAGGATGAAGCGAAGGAGGAAGATAGTAAGGATGCTAACGAATTGATAGCAGACACCGTGTCTGCTGCTGTTGAGCCATCAGCAGC
>JAZLKQ010000184.1:0-2531 GCA_045597745.1 Bacteroidaceae bacterium
GTCGACGTATGGCAGATTGTTTGCCGCATCGTCAATGGAGGAGAAGTAGTCGTCCATGCAGTGTCCACCGTAATTGAGCGAAATCTCTTCGTTCCACTCTTTGCCAAAGCCAGGGAGACCACGTCTGTTTGGCGCAACGACGATGTATCCGTTGGCTGCCATAATCTGCATGTTCCATCTGAATGACCAGAACTGGCTAACTGGCGACTGAGGTCCGCCTTCGCAGAAGAGCAGGGTAGGGTACTTTTTGTTGGCATCAAAGTCGGGTGGAAGTATGATCCACGACAGCAGATCCTTGCCGTCAACGGTCTTTGTCCATCGAGGCTCAACCTTGCCCCAATCGATATTGTCTCGGAAATATTTGTTCTCTTGTGTGAGTTGTGTGACGGCAGAAGTATTTGGGTCGACAAGATAGAGCTCTGGGCTCTCAGCCATAGACTGACGGCTACACAGGAGCTGCTTGCCGCACAGACTGACTGATGTGTAATCGTATTGTCCCTCAGTGATCTGCTTGCTCTTGCCGTTGAGCATGGCAACATGTACATTTGTCTCGCCATGCCATACGCCTACGAAGTATATCTTCTTGCTGTCGGCACTCCATACGAAAGCATCAACATTGCTTTCAAAGTTATGCGCAAGTTGTTGAATTTGTCCGGTCGAAATGTTCATCACGAGCAGACGATTGAGGTCAGATTCGTAGCCGTCTCTCTCCATGCTCTGCCAAGCGATGTATTTGCCGTCTGGAGAGAATGAAGGATTGATGTCATATCCTGAAAGCAGAAAACCTGATACGACATTGCCCGGATAATTGCGGTCGTTGACTTTCTGGTCCTTAAGTGACTCTGTATAGTCTACGGATGGTCTTACATATCCCTCGCCCTTGCAGATGTTTCGGCTAGTGCCGGTTGACACATTATATATATATATATCTGCATCGGTTGAGCAAGCATAATCCTTGCCTGTGAGTTTGCGGCATGTATATGCTATGGTCTTGCTGTCTGGACTCCAAGCCAGTTGTTCGATGCCTCCAAACGGCTTCATTGGACATTCGAAAGGTTCTCCTTCGAGTATGTCTTTGATGTTGCTGATGGAAGCGCCGTCATAGTCTGCGACAAATGTATGTGGTACGGTCTCTACCCATTCGTCCCAATGGCGATACATCAGGTCGTCGATGACTCTGCCTGTGGTCTTGTCGAGGTCGGGATGGTTGTCGTGAGCATTTCTTCTGGATTTCACTTGCATGACAATCAGCACCTTCTTCTCGTCAGGAGAAAACTGGTAGTCTTCGACATCGGTATCACATTGGGAAATCTGTCTGCGGTCTGTGCCGTCGGCATTCATGGTCCAGAGCTGGCTTGTGCCCTTGGAGTCTGCGGCTATGAAGGCAATCTTTCTGCCTCCATCGATATACTTAGGCGCAAGTTCGCTGCCTGTCTGAGTGGTGAGCAATGTCTCGTTGCCACCTTTGGAGTCAATGGTATAGATGACCGTATGGCTCTTGTTGAGTTCTACACTATAGTAGCTGACATTGTATGCTATGGTCTTGTTGTCTGGAGCCACGTCGTAGCTGCCGATGCGTCCCATAGCCCAAAGTGCTTCGGGTGTGAGTCTCCGCTCTGTAATAGTAGGTGTTTGGCGTCCTATAAACTTATTGTTTCCCTGTGCAGATAGATTAGTGTGTGACATAGTTACAATAAGTGTTGTAGCCAGTAAGATGGACTTGTTCATTTATCTGGAGTGTGTTAGTATAGTTTTAAGATATTATAATGTAATAGTGAAAAGTGAAGGGTCTGAATTGATACAAATATGAGATTGTACGTTGTGACCGTCCACTTTCCACTATATGATATATTCTTACTGCTTCTTGTTCTGCTGCTCTTGCTGCTGACGGAGGATCTCCTGTTGCTTTTCTGCAAGTGCCTGCATCTTGTCAAATAAGGTTGAACTTCTGCCCTTAGTCCTGCTCTTGCGTTCCTGATAACGCTTCTCGAGCTGAGCAAGGAGCTTAGCGTCGTCGGTAGTCTTACGCAGATACCACATCATGATGATGCTGATGATGGCAGATATTGTATAATAGTATGTAAGACCTGATGCGTAGCCATTGAATGTAAAGAAGAACATGAGTGGCATGAGATATGAGAACCACTTCATCATCTTCATAGACTGCTCCTGCTCTGGAGACATGGCAGTATTCTGCTGCTGCTTCATCGTGATGAGTGTGCTGCCGACCTGAGCAACGAGGAAGAGGAGACTGAAGAGGCTGAGGTGGTCGCCGAGTCCCCAGATATATGTACCCCAGTTGATGACATCGTCATAGCTTGAGAGGTCGTCTGCCCAGAGGAATGACTGGCCACGGAGCTCGATGGCGTTAGGGATGAAGTTGAAGAGCGCAATCCAGATAGGCATCTGTATGAGCATTGGGAGACATCCACCCATTGGGCTTACGCCGTATTGGCTATAGAGCTGCATAGTCTCCTGCTGCTTTATCATAGCGTCCTCAGGTTTGGTGTACTTCTTGTTGATCTCGTCAA
>JAZLKQ010000185.1:0-3750 GCA_045597745.1 Bacteroidaceae bacterium
ATATTAGTAGTATTGGAGGCTATTGAATACATGAAATCTGGAACAGCTAAAGATATAATCTTTTGAAAAGCGTTATATCATCTTCCCTATGTTTTGCAAAAAAGTATCGATTGAATTGATGAAAAGTATCAATACTTTTCGCTAAAAGTGTTGGATGATTTATATCAATGGTATTATGCCATGTGTGTTTTACTTCCTTTTGTGCTCTCAAATGTTTACACAAAGGCTTTCTTTGCCCATTTCATGCTTCGCCATCGCCAGATGAATATGGCGCCACGGATATTCTCGTCAAGTATGAATGCTATCCACATGCCGGCAAGTCCCCAACCGAGATGCAACCCGAAGAAGTAGCTAAATGCTACTCCGACAAGCCATTGACATACTACTCCAAGTATAAACGGGAAGTAGATGTCGCCTGTGGCACGTAGTACTGTCGTGGCATAGAGATTGATGGCACGTCCAATCTCGAGCATGATGTCATAGAAGAGGATGGTGCATCCCAATGCTATCACGTTGGCATTGTCGGTGAGGTGTGGAAATATCATGTCACCAAGGAAGGCACAACCTACTGACAGGAGGAAGGTGATGATAACAGCAAGGCGCATGGAATACTTGCCCAGTATGTATGCCGCCTTGACTTTGTGCTCGCCTACGAGATGACCGATGCTGATAGAACTGCCTTGGGAAATGCATATACAGAATAGATATGTGAACATGACTATATTGACCACGTATGTACGTGTGGTCAATGCATCATTGCTTATTTGATTGATGAAGTATGTCACGACTACCTGTTGCATATCGTATGACATGTTTTCTCCTGCAGAGGGAATACCGATCTTTAGCAGATTGCGTACCTCTCGCCATGGGAATGGTGTGAACAGTTGTAAAGGGAAGGACTTGATGTGCTTGGTAAACAGTATGATGAACAGTAAGACCATGGCTGTGCCTCGTGAGAATGCTGTGGCAAATGCCGCACCTTCGACTCCGAGAGCAGGAAGACCGAAATGGCCAAAGATGAGGCCATAGTTGCCGATGATATTGACCACGTTGACTACTATTACGACGAGCATGGGATAGATTGCCTTGTGGTCGGCACGAAGAGATGCAGATATGGTGAGGTGTAATGCCTGGAAGAATGCGAATATGCCGACTATCTTCATGTATGGCAGACCGTATTGCATGAGATCGGGACGTAGTCCCATGAGTTCTAATAGCAATGGTGCTCCAAGGTAGAGTAGGAGGGATACTGCGATTCCAAGTATCAAGTTGAGCATAATAGCCACGCCAGTGACTTGTATCATCTTGTGCCTCTGTCCTGTACCGAGATATTGTGAACAGAGTACGGATGTTCCCATGTTGGTGATCTGAAAGATAAGGAATGCAAACATGACAAGCTGGTTGACTACACCAACTGCTGCTACTGCATGGTCGCTATACTGGCTAAGCATGAATGTGTCTACTGCACCCATGGTCATGACAAGCAGTGTCTCTATGAATATTGGTCCTGCCAGACGAGCAAGGTCTGCCTTTAGGTTTGCCTTTCTAACTTCGTTCATCATTGTTAGTGTATGCCTTGGTTACTACATCTTGGATGTGTAGTAACATATCGTGTTGTTATCCTTATAATGAATTGAGGTTTAGTTCTATCTGTTGTCACCTGCAATTTGACTGCAAAAGTACAAAAAATAATCGGAGTGTCCATAGCGGGCACTCCGATTTGTGTGTGTTATAAAGGTTTCGCCTTATGTATAGTCAAATATATGTGTTTGAGACAACATTAAGCGAGCTTGCGTGAACCGTCACCGATGACAACTGGTATTACGACTGGCTTCTTGCCGTACTTCTCCTCAAACTTCTCAACAGCAGTCTTAGTGAAGTTGTCGTAGAGTTCGTCTGCAACGAGGTTGATAGTACAACCACCGAAACCACCACCCATGATACGTGAACCTGTTACGCCACACTCACGAGCTACGTCGTTGAGGAAGTCAAGTTCTTCGCAAGAAACTTCATAGTCAGCAGAGAGTCCATGATGTGTCTCATACATCTTCTGGCCTACAGTCTCGTAGTCGCCTTCGTTGAGTGCATCACATACTGCAAGGACACGGTCCTTCTCGCCAAGTACGAATGTAGCGCGCTTGATGTCTTCCTCTGAACATTCTGCCTTAACCTCCTCGAGCATTTCCCAAGTACACTCACGGAGTGTCTCGATGTTTGCCTCAGGATGCTTAGCAGCACATGCCTTTGCAACACGCTCGCAAGAGTTGCGGCGGTCGTTGTATGGAGAACCTGCAAGTTCATGCTTTACGCAAGAGTTGATGAGAACGAGCTTGTAACCCTTTGGATCCCATGGGAAGTATTCGAATTCGCCTGAACGGCAGTCAAGACGCATGAGGTTGCCCTTCTTGCCGTGACAAGAAGCGAACTGGTCCATGATACCGCAGTTAAGACCGAGGTAGATATGCTCAGTTGCCTGTCCAGCCTTAGCACGCTCCATAGGACCAATCTTGTTGTCTGCAAAGAGGTCATTGATAGCGCAAGCGTAGCAAGACTCAAGAGCTGCAGATGATGACATACCTGCACCGAGTGGCACGTCACCTGCAAATGCAGTGTCAAATCCCATTACAGGAACGCCAAGTTTTTCCATTTCCTTAGCTATACCATATATATAGCGGAAGTGAGATGCTTTAGGACCTGCAGGATCATCGAGTGAGAACTCGTCATAATCCTTGAGGTCGATAGAATATGCCTTGATAATACGAGTGCCATTCGGACGAACTTCAGCGATCATGCCCTGCTCAACAGCTCCTGGGAATACGAATCCACCATTGTAATCTGTGTGCTCACCGATGAGGTTGATACGACCTGGAGAAGCATAAACTGAACCTGGCTCACCACCGAGGTGCTTAAGGAAACGACTACGAACATCGTCAATTTTTAGTCTCATAATGTTTTGATTTTTATTGAGGTTAGTAAATATGATTGTATTATTTTATTACTTCTTTGAAAGTCCGATCTTTGAACCGAAGTTACAGAACCAGAAGAGGTATGCGTAGTATACGAACATGAGGCACATAGCGATGATAACACCTGCAGCGTCTACAACAATACCCATGAGTGGCATAAGAGTAGCTGCGCCGATTACACCTACGTTGATCACGCCTGATGCAGCCTTAGTGTGAGGACCAAGTTCCTGAAGACCGAGGTTGAACACGAGTGGCCACATTACTGAGTGGAAGAGACCTGCTGCAAGCATGAGGTAGATACCTACCATAGAGTTTGATGTGAGTAGTGATCCTACGATACAGATTGCACCGAGAGCAACACATGCAGAGAGAAGCTTGCGTGGCTCGAACTTGGCGAGGATACCTGCACCTACGAATCGTCCTACCATCATACCACCCCAGTAGAATGCAAGGAGGTTGGTAATCATACTTGAGTCATCAATGCCGAGAGCCTGAAGACGGTATGGAAGCATTGAAGGAACTCCAATTTCTACACCCATATACATGAAGATACCGAGTGCACCAAGCCATACATGAGGGTACTTGAAGCATGAACTCTTGTACTGCTTAACCTCACCAGATGCCTCTTCTGCCTGCTTGCCTTCATCAATCTTTGGGAGCTTGAGTGCAACGAGGATACCAGCAATTACAAGTGTGAAGATACCAAGGCCAAGGAATGGACCAGGCACTGCATCAGGTGTAGGAGTCTGTCCTGCGATGATGACTGTAGTGATGAAGATTGGAG
>JAZLKQ010000186.1:0-9246 GCA_045597745.1 Bacteroidaceae bacterium
GCAACGTAGCGGAAACGATAGTCCCATCAGCAACTTCTTCTTCAACGATGCACTACTATAGCTTCTTTCAGACAACTGCCAACTCAGATACATCTTTGCCATAAGATACTGCACACGACGAGACCACCAGCCGTCAGCCACATTGTCAAGTCTAAATATGTCGACAAAGATGCCATCCGTGTCTTCGCCATTGCTATACGCCTCTGGCTCCTCAAAGTGAGTACCACGCAACTTCACCTTGCTGAAGTATACAGGCCAGTCCTTAAGTCCCTCCTGTACATAATACTTCTCCTGATCAAGATGCGTCCTGCACAGCTCAACAAACCTGTCATAATCTTTTGCAGGCATTATGATATCAAGATCATCATCCCAAGGTATAAATCCTTTGTGCCTAACAGCTCCGATAGCCGACCCTCCAAGCAGATAGTACCTGATGCCATGCTCTCTGCACAGTTTGTCTATATCCTTGATTATAGAGAGTATAACGAGCTGTAGATGTCTAAGTTCTGTCATAACTAATGATTGTCATTTGAAGTAATATGGTTTGTTTGTTATCACCATATATCCACGGTTGAGATAGTGTATTATATCACCACGATTGTCAAGAGTCCATACGAGTACCTCCAATCCACGAGACTTTGCCTCATTTACCCAGCCCTTATGCTTCTTGTATACCTCATTGTCGTATGCGATACCACCGTACCCGTCATCATAAACTTTTGCAGGAGTGTATCCACCACTGAGCCACATAGTCCTACGACCATAACCAAGCGTGATAAGTTTCTCACCGACATCTTCTGACCATATCAGATACTTCACCCTACTCTGCATGTCATATTTCTCTACCATACGCACCATCTGCACTACATCTACCGCCCTGATGTCGACATATAGTTGAACAGGAGAATCCGGATACTTGACAAGAGTCTGCATAAAGTCCTCAAATCGTGGCAAACCCTCTCCGTTCTTCTGCTTGTACTCATTGAGCACGTCATACGTGTTCTGATTGATATACTTTCCCCCATAGCTGTCAGGATGAGAGATAACCATCACACCATCTACAGTAGTCCTTATATCACACTCTACACCTTGCATATAGTCAGACTCCAATGCATTGCGTAGAGCTGCTACGGAGTTCTCTGGCAATCCCTTCTCTCGCCATGCACCACGATGAGCCACAAGCGGATAAGGACGCTCCATATCTATCAGGTCCTCCTGAGCACAAGCGGATATAGACAGTAATGTCAGTACTAACAAAGCAAAGATATAGACATGTCTCATGGTAAATAATGCGTTAAGCAAACAATCCCTTCAATGTATACTTGGCGATGCTCAACCCATTACGACGGGTACACATCACAATAGGAGCAAACAGCAGAGTCTTTATCATCTTCTTCACAGCCCATGACTTAGGCACATACGACCTGCGACTGAGCCACTTGCAGTTGCGCATCTGATAGTAATACCTCCATGGAGCACTCACTATGATAAGATAGTGGCCTAATCGTATCTGGTCATGGCCCACCTGATGTTCTATACAGCAACGTCGTGTCTGTCCGTTCTCATATCCCTTAGATACTGCTCTCCAGCACCACTCGAAGTCTACGTAGTCTATAAACAGTTTGTCGTCAAGCAGCCCCACGTCTTCTATAGCCTTGACCGACACACAGCTACCCGAACTTATTATCTCTCTCCTGCTCACGAAGTCTTCTTCACTCTCATGGCTCTTGATGAGCGTCTTGTATTCACGTTGCAACGCCTTGTTGCATACTATAGGTCCGAGAGCAAACAACTTGTGTCCCTTGCTCTCTATCCTCATATATTCGTCTGTGATATCAGAGAAGTATTTCTCGTCAAACACCGTATCGTGATCTGCCATCACCACATACTCTGCCCCCCACTCCATAGCTCGGCGCAGTCCGACATTCTGTGCATTGGCAATGCCAGTATTGGCATTTAGCGGTATATATACCACACCTTCGCACGAAGGATCCTCTGCAAGCGGTTCGAGCGAATTGTCCACAAGCACATTGAGCATACCTCGTTTGCCTGTCAGCGCATGAGCAATCTGCTCTTCTGTCGGATTATATAGTACCGTGATTACAGCAATCTTTCTCATTGGTCCACAAGAGCATTACGGTTAGAAAATCCTTCTCTGATTCCCTCCCAGATATACTTGATGTACTTCATGCGAGGAGCAACCATCAATGGGTATATGAAGCATTTGGCAATATACTTCTTTGCGTTGAATCGGTACCATTCCTTCGGCACATACTCACACTTAGATAACCAGATGAAGTTGCGAAGCTGATACTTGAGTCTGATAGGTGAAGCTATACGGCACATCTTGCCAAATATCTTCCTGTCACCTTCGCCTATCATGTGATCTATGACGACAGACTTGTCGAGCAACACATCGTAGCCATATACTCTGTTTGCTCTCCAGCACCACTCACAGTCCACATCATCTATGAAGAGCTTGTCTTTCATCAGACCGACTTCTTTCATCACTTCGACAGGAATGAGCGATATGCTGTTCATTGCATAACCGACACGAACGAATGTATGACCTTTGACATCAATTTCGCCAAAAGTATTTATCGGATTGAAATAATAGTTGCCTGTCTGTCTATTACGCCCTACCGAACCCACGACACCCATGCGATATCCCTCGCTATTGAGCATCTTGAGCGAATCAAGCAGACCACTCACAGCTCCATCTGGCAGTAGGCTGTCCTGGTCGCACAGCACAAGGTAGTCCGCTCCAAGGTTGATAGCTTGACGGATGCCTACATTCTGAGCTGTAGCGATGCCCTTGTTTTCGAGCAGAGGCAGGTAGACTACATCGTCCATTGACTCAAATACATCACTGCGGTCTACGGACGAATTGTCAACGAGCACCACGCAATCCGTCTGCTGACGCAATAGGTCTATCGCCCTTTGTGCCAACTCCATATCTGGATTGTAAAGTACTACTATTGATGCTATCATGTTGTCGTATCGTCAATGCTACGTATTAAAATCTCACAAAGGTAAGTAAAATAAATAACATTGACTGCATCAACATGCAAAAAATAACGGTTAACTCATAACTGGCAACTGTGCAAACCTGCCAATTTGCACCTATCCTCTTGCCACAGACTCAATACGTGTATGGGTACGACACCTGTATTTATACAGGAACTTATAGTACAGAAACTTGAAGAACGACCCATAATGCAAGGCAGAAAGCATCTGGAGTATTGCCTTGTCACGAGCAAGAACAGACTTGACATTGCGTAACTTGTGAAGCAACCCATTCTTTGCCAAATTGCTGGCTCCAAGAGTATTGCCACCATGCTGACGATAGTAGATAAGTGGTTCGAACAACGGGAAGACCTCACCACCCTCACGCAACACACACATCGTAATCCAGGCGTCATGCATGGTAGCGTATGTAGCCGGGTATTGTATAGTGTCGCGTGCACTACGATTAAGCAACATAGTACATCCTGTGACAAATGGTGTAGCGGCGCTCTCTGCAAATGTCGTAAGGAACTCGGGACGTGCTCCTGACATCTTCCACAGCGAGTCTGATATGACATTGAGCTCAGCATCGGCTACATACAGGTCGGAGAATACCAGTACAGGTCTTGAAAGACACGATGACTCCCTCTGTACCATGGCGGTGAGTTCCTTCGCTACCTTGTCGTCTTGCCACTTGTCATCCTGATCGCACAGGAAGTAGTAGTCTGCCTCTACCCTCTGCAAGAGACTAAGGAAGTTGTCCTTTGGCCCGTGCTGACTCGGATATGTGAGCACAACAATATTGTCATATCGAGACTGATACTCTCGTACTATGTCAAGAGTAGAGTCGGACGAACCATCATCATGTATATATAGTGTCCAGTCAGTGTACGACTGGGCAAGCAGCGAATCTATCTGCTGGGCGATATACTTCTCACCATTGTATGTGGCAAGTAGTATCGCCACATCCTTGCCTGATATGTCGTCAAGTCTTACTTCAGCCATATACCTGTAGCCTTACCATTTATTATCTTATGATACTGTACTGCATTCATTATCAATCCCGGCACATTGACCGCACACATCACCACAAGCAGCCAGATGAAGTCTGCATCAAGATACGCTATGAGACATACCAACAGTATGTATGATACTGCCGCTATGGCTGTAAATATGAGCTGAATGCGAAGTGCTCCTACACCATTGAGCACAAACGAATAGCGCATACTGTAGAGGAGCAACAGCTGGAAGAGTCCGCACATCACCGTGAGATAGAACGGAACCTCTGCCTTGTCGCCTATCCATATACTGTAGACAAATCCTGATGCTAATATCATGACTACAATAAGGGCGGTGATGAGCAACATAAACTTGTTGAGCTTGCGATGCGCACGATGTATCCACTCAAAGTCACGACGCTCGTATGCATCAGTTGTTGCCGTCCAGTATGGTACACATATTATGGTGAAGAGCAACAGAGCGATATTGAAGTATCGATGCGCTATCTGGTATGGTGTCACTATCTCTGGGTTGTAGAGATGAGATATTATCAGATTGACAGAGAAGAAGAGGATTATGCCTGATATCTGCAGGACGAAAAACTTTACTCCTAACGACGACATCTCTCTGACAGATGACAGTTTGACGCCACTCCACTTTGGTCGCAGATGCTTGTACTTACCATAGAATGTGATAGGATAGCACACGAGATACACAAGCAAAGGTGACATCGTACATGCTATGCCGACAAGTAGCAGCGAATGTATGCCTGTGAGGTAGATGATTGACACGCTGATGAGTGAGAGTGTATTGCCAAGTGTGACAAGCAGATTGTTGACGGCAGGCATCTGCAATCCCATATAGAAGTTGCCCAAGAACTTGAAGACAAACGTAGTACATACCATGACAGTCGTCACGATGAGAAGTACGTTAAGGTCTGGAACCTTAGTCTCGTCAAAGTTGAAAAGCGGATAACAATCGACCGTCAACACAAAGCCGATGATAAGCAAAGCTACCGGCGTGATGATCATGGCAAGCATAAAGAATGTAGATGAAACCATCTCGCATGCCTTCTCGTTGTCATCATGAGACAGATAGATGGCAAGCTTGTTGCGCAATCCATTGCCCAGCCCTATGTCAAGATTGTCCACAAGCAGCAGGGTCGAATATATGGTGAGCCATACGCTATTCTCATATGTACCCAGGCATGACAGGGTCAACGGCACAAGCAACAGCTGTACGAGTGATGCCCAGCCCTTGATAAGGAATGACGCGATGACATTCTTCTTGATAAGAAACGAACGCTCGTCCGTGCCCTTCTTCAACTTATTTATATAGTCAGTTATCTTCTTCATACATTAAAATCTAAGAATTCCCACTGTACTAAGTTGAAGTATATCCCTATGAAGGCAACGATACATACAAGTATCTGACCTACAAGTTTTGGCTTGATAGTATATACAATACATGGATAGGCTATCATCTCCACCACTCCATATATCTCTGATATACGGGTACTGATGATGGTAACAGACGATAGTGCAAAGTATGCACATAGTGAGCATACCAGTATCTTTATTATCAAGTATATGCATGGTACATGTTCCTTTATCACATCTGCATAGTACAGCAGATAGAAGACAAAGGCTATCTTGATGAGCGGAAACGGATTGAGTATAGAGGCCTTCTCCACCACTCCATACTCACTAAGTATCTTGTACGTCTCGACCTTTTCGGTGACAAATGGTATCGGAATTGCTGTAAGGAGGTCTATATTCATCACAAACATACCGAAGCAAAGCGGTATCACTGCCCAGATGAAGTATTTGCCAACACGACCTATCTTCTTATTGTTGAGGAAAAGCAAAGGCAGAAGACATACTGACGAATAATGGAAACACAGTCCTATAAGCATGAATATCAGTGCCTTCCACTTCTGACCATCTATCATTGGTTTGATAGACAACAGGAAGAGACCTGACGCTATACCTGCACGTATCTGCGTAATATCATGTAGCAGATAGAAGTTGCATGAGTATATCAGGACTGCAAGAAATATCGTTGGGGAGAGTTGCTTGATGGCGTATAGCTTCATGGCTATACCTACAAATGCAAATGGGATAAGAACGACGTGTACATCACTACTTATCGCATAGAGTGCCTGATTGATAGCGAGGAAGAAGGGTTCTACAAGTAGTTCGCTTTCAGGTCTAAGGAACATCATCTCGTAGTTGGGTGAATCTCGGTCAAAACCGACAGGACGTAGACCTGCGTACAATGCCATACATAGTCCAAGGGCAATGAGTGCATGCATCTTGTACTTGCCAAGGATATCCTCGCCAAACACCAGCAGCAATATTATCAACAGTATGGCTAATAGTCCTACAAGCATATACCCATGATTAGATGTACTACTTAGGATTGTATGATGGAGACGCCTTCACCTTCTGCGTTTCCTTCTGATGATTCGTCTGCTACGGCATCATCATCATCGTCTGACTGGTCATCAGGTGCGCTATCATCCATATATGAATCATCCGTATATCCTTCTGTCATATCACCCTCATCGTCAGCGCCATCAGCCTTAGACTTCTTGTTCTTCTTCGCCTTCTCTTCTTTCTCCTTGGCTGGAGCACGCATACAGAAGAACACTGCCGCAAGGATAAACGCAAGCACTCCTACTGCGCCTGTGATGATCATGCGCTTTGGACCTGCAGGCTCGAAAGGCACGGATGCTGGAGATACTATAGCAAATGCTGGCGTAATCTCCTGTACCTTAGCCTTAGCCAAGTCTACCTGCTGTGCAAGCTGACCGTAGGTCTGATAAGTAAGCTGCAGTTGATTCTCGAGTCTCTCCTGTTCGGATATGTAAGACTGAAGTATGATGTCCTTGTGTGTATCACAATACTGTGCATAGTCCTTCTGGGCTTTCTTGTATGCAGCCTCAGCTTCCTCGAGCAGTTTCTCCGTGTATTCCAGGTCCTTACGAGCCTTGACTGTACGATACTCAATGATATAGTCCTGTAGCTTTGCCCTCACGGAGTCCGCCATAAGAGCCGCCACCAATGGGTCCTGAGCCTGATATGTGATGGATATGATCTCGGTCTTCTTGTCCACATCGCACTTTATGCTACCTGATATAGCCTGCGCAACATCGTCCTGCTCTTTGGTCAGCATAAATGGATCGACCTTATCACTCTTTACCGCACGAGGCGATGGGTCCTTGAATGAGTTGATGAAGTCATGTACCTTGTTCTTAGCTTCTTCTACCCAAGAGTGCTTCTGATGATTAAGGTAATAATCGTACAGTGTGGTGTGAATGGAGTCATCAAGCGTCTTCATCTGCACGTCAAACATCTCAACAAGAAATGTGTTTGACTTCACAATGTCTGGATAGACCTCTGGAAACAAAGCGTCCTCAGACCCTGTCGAAGACTTAAATCCTGTCATAGAGGCAAGTGCACCAAGCGCCCCCTGCACTCCACCGACCTTTGCTGTCTCTGGCACAAGTTCTATACTGACCTTATAATATCGAGGTATGCTCAGCACTATGGCAGCAGTTATCGCCGCACATACAAAGCTAAAGATTATGATGGCTAAGAGGTGTCTCTTTATCGTTGAAAAAACTTTGCCTAAATCTATCTGAGCAGGTTTCTGTTCGTTCATAATAAATTAATGTGTTAGTTGACTACAATCATGCAGTGTCTGAAGATGCTACTTCAAGATGTTTGCAATTGTTACCATCATTGTAGCGATAGAAGCTGCAGATGTACCCATTGCTGCATATTCTGCCGTTGACATCTTGTTCTTCTTTGACTTAGATGGTATCACAATCTCGCAACCAGGCTGTACAGCCTTGCCCGAAGTATGACTTATCAGCTCTACCGAGCCATTCATGTATATAGCATACACACGACTCTTGCGGGCATTGTCCGAATAACCACCGGCATGTTTGATATAATAGTTGAGCGACTCGCCCTTCTTGTAGTTCATTGATATAGGATACATGACCTCTCCACTGATCTTGACTGTACTTGAATACTGAGGTACGACGAGCTTATCTCCCTCACGAAGCACAATGTCTTCCTCGCCACCAGGGTGGTTGATTGCCGCCTCAAGGTCTATAGCCACAGGGTATGTCTCGCCAAGGTCAAGCTTGATATTGAGCAGAGAATCAGCAAGATTGAGATTGTAGTTCTTGTCATCCTTCATAGCATCTTCATAGAGCGCTATCTGTGATGCACGGAGTGAAGCCTCACGCTGTACACGCTCTTCCTCAGTCATGCGACGCTCAAGACGAGCACCCTTTGCATATCCTATGGAAGTAAGTCCACCTGCAGCATTGATGAGGTCGCTCAGTCGATAATTGCTCGAAGACATGGCATAGACACCTGTAAAGTTGACCGCACCATTGACTGATACATTCTGCTGCATATTGTACAGAGGGCTACGACGTACTACAACCTCATCGTATGGCTGAAGTATAAATCCTGCCTCTCCATCTACGACAAAACCGTCCTTGAGAGCAAAAGAGAATGTCTCCGTGAGGTTGACGTCCTTTGACATTGCCTTTGCATCCGTGATACGGCGATAGACGTCGACCTTGACTGTAGAGGCTGCTTCCGTCAGACCACCTGCCTGAAGAACAATATCTTCGAGTGAAGTATTCTCTGCAAACATGTATGTACCTGGATAACGAACCTCGCCCGAAATTCGGATAATCTGTTCTCCCTTCATGTCCTGCTTGTTAGGGATATAG
This sequence comes from Bacteroidaceae bacterium, assembly GCA_045597745.1. Lineage (GTDB taxonomy): Bacteria > Bacteroidota > Bacteroidia > Bacteroidales > Bacteroidaceae > Minthosoma. The sequence goes on from JAZLKQ010000186.1 coordinate 8,765, forward strand.
AGTACATCATTCTTTCGAAGTGGAACGTCAGCTACTGTACCATTCATCAAGCCCATAACATCTATTGATATGACTTCCAGAGTCTTGTCTTCTCTCTCTCGATGCATTACTGCTCTCGCCGTGAAGGCGTCTTCACGAAGTCCTTCCGCAGCGTTGATCAACTCACGTACACTGCTTATATTACCTCCCATCTGGAACATACCAGGATGGAATACTGCTCCACGTATCTCTACCATATTAGAGAATCGAGGGATGATACTGTCTATATGTATAGAGTCGCCATCAGCAAGGGTAAACTGGCTGAGGTCAAACTCCTCTATTGTATGAATAGAATACTCAGCACCTGTCTTGCGTATCAGGCGCACACTCTTGGTATATGCATCGCCTGCAAATCCTCCAGCATAATTGAGTACCGTAGATACGCTCTCCGAACGTTTCATCTCATTAAACATAGGACGCTTTACCTTACCCTTGACTCTTGC
>JAZLKQ010000187.1:0-1875 GCA_045597745.1 Bacteroidaceae bacterium
GCGTTGTTGACAAGGATATCTATCTGTCCTACTTCCTCGTGTATCTTCTCGACGAGTGCCTTAACGCCTACCTCGTCAGTCACGTCGCACACATATCCGTGTACGTTAGTAATGCCTGCCTCCTTATAGTTGGCGAGACCACGCTCGAGAGCTGCCTCGTTGATGTCATTGAATATGATGTTCTTCACACCTGCTGCAACAAATGCCTTTGCAATGTTGAAGCCAATACCGTAAGACGCACCAGTAATCCATGCGTTCTTACCTTCGAGAGAAAATAAATTCATAATATAAAGCTAATAAATGTTAGTTAATGATTGTCACTACTTGAGGTCTGTAATCTTATAGAAGTCCTGATCGCCATAGTCCTGATTTTCACCGCCCATACCCCAGATGAATGTATAGTTGCTTGTAGCTGCAGCTGAGTGAATAGACCACTCTGGTGAAAGCACAGCCTGGTCGCCCTTCATCCATATATGGCGTGTCTCGTCTATCTCGCCCATGAAGTGGCATACCGCCTGATCTTCTGGCACCTCAAAGTAGAAGTAGGCTTCCATACGGCGTGAATGTACGTGAGCAGGCATTGTATTCCACACACTGCCCGGCTTGAGTTCGGTCATACCCATCTGCAACTGGCATGAGTCAAGCACTTTCTGTACTATCATGCGATTTATGACACGGTCGTTAGAACCCTCAAGGCTACCAAGGGCGAGGATGTCTGCATCTGCCTTTGTCACCTTCTTGATAGGATACTCCTTGTGAGCTGTAGTCGAATTGATATAGAACTTGGCAGGCTTGTCTGCGTCCTTGCTAACGAACACCACATCACGATCGCCACGGCCGATATAGAGAGCTTCCTTGTAGTCAAGCTCGTATACCTCGTCACCGACCTTTACTGCACCAGCACCACCTACGTTGAATATACCAATCTCACGGCGTGTAGTGAAGTAAGGAGCCTTGAGAGGGTCGATAGCCTCGAGCTTCAACTCCTCTGCCACTGGCATAGCACCGCCTACTATCATGCGGTCATACATACTGTACACGAGATTGACTTCATCTGCTGCAAATACCTTCTCTATGAGAAAGTCACGGCGTAGACGCTTTGTGTCATAACTCTTCGCATCTTCTGGATGTGCCGCATAGCGGATTTCATAGTTTGTTTTCATACATATAATTTTAGTTGTTATTAAATGTTCATCGACACTTGACCATGGTCAAGAATACGGCAAAGGTAGTGTAAATCGTACTGAATACAAAATAATTTCATTTAATATTTTGTCTTTTATATGGCAAATCGTATCTTCGCATACAAATCTCACCATACGATGAACTATAAAGACATCCGAAATAGCCTACTCGCTGTCTACCCTGCAGGCGAAGCGCAAGAGATGGCATTGATGCTGATGGAAGACATCTGCGGACTCAGCAGGACTCAGGCTGTCATGCAGTCCATGTCTACCGACTCATCGGACGACGGCATATCGGCAGAACAGCTGCAACGCCTCCATGATGCCACCGACAGTCTGCTGCGTGGCGAACCCATACAGTACATATTGGGGCATACAGACTTCTGCGGACTTGACATACATGTGGCACCTGGCGTACTCATACCACGACCCGAGACCGACCAGCTTGTCGAATGGATATGCGAGGACGTCAACGCGAAGTTATCTTCCGGCAATGACGACGAAAGCACCACACCGCCACCACCGGCTATCACACTGCTCGACATTGGCACAGGCAGCGGATGCATAGCACTATCCGTCAAGTCAGCCATACCTGCAGCCAACGTCTACGCTTGGGACATATCCGCTGACGCATTGGGTATTGCAAGCGGCAACGCCAGCAGGCTGCATCTCGACATTCACTTCGAACAGG
>JAZLKQ010000188.1:0-11939 GCA_045597745.1 Bacteroidaceae bacterium
AATACAAAGATTGTAGGTCAGCAAGCACTTATGTGAATTGATGCCTACATTATAAAAATAATTTTGATCACTTACTTATCGTATGATATGAAGAATTACAAGTCGTCATCATCGTCATCGCCGAATTCGGAGATGTCCACATCACCGAAGTCAGTATCTACAGATGTGCCACCACCAAGGGCCTCGCCATCCTTGAGTTTCATGACGTTGTCAAGGGCAACACCGATACCGCAGTTGCCAGCGGTCTTATAAGGGAAGAACGAGATGCCAGCGAGACCGTAGCATCCACTATACAGATCTTCCGGGTCAAGGATAGGATTGAGGTTCTTGTCGACCACCTTCGGACGGCGGCGGCTCTTCGCATTGATGAACATGCACTCTGCGAAGCCTTCGTAGTCTTCCTTTTCCTCGCCATCACGCAGCGGAAGGTCGAGCTTCTTAGGGAGCTTGCCATCCCATTTCTCCTTGATACCCCGCGCCTTCGCATTCTCGATAGCCTTGTTGATAGTGTCAAGACCCTGCTTATCATCCTTAGGGATGAGGAGAGTGATCATGTATCTGTCTTCCGAAGCATCATCGAAGTGCTTCATTTCGAAAACTGACACAAAAGAGAATCTTACGAGTCCTGTGCGGACGTGTGTCTCGTTTATGAGTTTTGTTTGTACTGCCATAGTTTAATAATTTAAGAAATGTGAATAATGTCTTTGTAATCGTTTTGGAGGTCGTCCTCACACCACTCCGGGCGCTTATCTGATTCCTTGACGAGAGTAGGACTACCCTTCGGCTTTGTGATGTAGTCCGCATATCGCTCTGCGAATGCCTTTTTGCCTACAAGTTTTTCAAGGTTGGTGAGGGTCTCGACCTCCCGCGGTCGCCAGATGAGTGAATCGTCATAACCATCATGTCTGAGTTCCCTTGCTAACGCCTCTGCATCTTGCACCATGCGTTTCGTTCGCCCCTCCACCACCTTGTATCCTGAAATCTTATTACCTATGAGCGCTTGTTGTAGCGCGTATCCGTTAATCTCTTCGCACCATGCCTTGATGGTCGGTACGAGAGGGAGCATCTCTGCTATCTCCTCAAGTGACATCAGTTGAGGGTTGGTCTTGTCGCATGTGCTCTTTGCGATATTCGCAATCTCGCGGCATCTTGCCTTGACCTTGCAGAACTTACACCAGTCTCCTACCTTCTGTGTAGTGCCTACGTTGTTGAGTATGCTGTGCATCGTAGGCATCAGGGTGCCTTCCTCCCATCTCAGCAGATCATCAACCTTGATAGTCCATGATGAGTGATTGCCTATGCGAGGCTGCACGATGGTCATCGTCACCTCTTGTATGTCATACTCTGCGGCATACCAGTGATAGGCCGCGAGGGCGTATATCATCATCTGAGGATTATGCTCTGCCGATACCTCCACACCCTTGCCGTGCTTGTAGTCAATGACGTTGAGCAATCCGTCTGCTACGATAAGAGCGTCCGCGGTACCGAATAACGCATCTGTGATGATGACCTTCTGCTCGATGAGCATCTTCGCATCCGGTGTCTGCTCCAGAGCCTCCTCATAGAGGTTTATCACTGTGTCGCGGTAACTCTCTGTGCAGTCCTCCATCTCAGGATTGTAGAGAGGTTCGTCTGTCCAGCGGACGTGGTTCTCCTCCTCGTAAATGGTTCTTGCGTCCACATGATTGAGATATGCCTTGAGTTTGCTCTCGCATATCGCATGCGCCAGGGTGCCTTCCTCTGCGTATATGCTTCCCTTGTCCTCTATGCCCTCACAGAGTTCTACGGATGCGGTGCAGTTAAGCCATCGGTGCGCGGCGCTTGGACTGAGTCTTGCATGCTTCTCCATCTACGCTTCCCCCTCCTCGCTAAAATGGCAAGGCATGCCGTCAACCATTATGATGCCTTCGCATGCGCGGATAAACTCCTCGGCATATACGCCTGTCAGTCTCGTTGGCTTGGTGCCTTTGTCTATGCGCTCTGCCAAGTCCTTGTATATCTGCGTCAGCGCCTTGTGTATCTTAGGGTCTGGGTCTGCTGTGAGATCTCCATCGGGATATTCGAATTTCTCTCTCACGGACTGCATAGCCATGCGTATCTCCTTCTCACCTATCGACGCTTCTAACTTTGCCTCTATCTTTGGTGCTTTCGGTTCGCCTTTTGGCGCATCGAACGGTAATGGTTCTATTGCCGCCGGGCGTGGCGTTGGTGCTACTACAGGTCTGCTTTCAAGAGCAGCGAGTGTTGATGTCAGTGACGTCAGGGTCTCTGTGAATCCCTTGTCAGCGGTCAGTCGGATGTTGATGGTTAATTCCATAGTTTCATTGTTTTGGGGATTGATTATTATAGTGCGATTAAAGGTAGCGTACCCTTCGGATAATCCTTGATGAGTTGGTGCATCTTGTCATGCAGAGGCTGAGCTTGCGTCTTGCGCTTCATGCGCAGTATTCGCAGTTCATCTTGATATGCACTCATCTGCCTATCGAAGTCGGCTTGAGTCTTAATCGCAGGTTTGTTTGTTTGTTTGTTTGTTTGTTTGTTTGTTTGTTTGTTGCCATATCAAGGATGTAATGCGTTAATGACGGTCTGGATAGTAATTACAAGGCCCGCGATGGCACATCCAGCGAGTACCGAAAATGCGGTAACGCCTAAAGTATTGTGTACTGCTGCGCACATACCTGCTTGCATGAGCGACATTGCGAGGAGCCCCAGCAGGGCTGTGATGAGGAGCAATGTCCTCACGATGGCAAAGTAGATGCTGTGTTTAAGATTCTTCATAATCGTTGTGTTGGTTTTATCTTGTTAATGATGTATTCTAAGTCGTCAAGACGGTATCTCGGCATCCTGCCTCCCATGTTATATCCAGTCAACAGTGGTCGGATGTGTTGGTACCACATCGTCTTGCTGATGCCCAGGACATGCATCGCCTCCTTCGCAGTGATAAACTGAGGGATGTTAGCGATTTGATGGCTTCGGATATCTTCGAGTTGCCTCTCATAGTCGGCCTTCAGCTCCGCTATCTTCGCCTCGTATTCTTTCTTCTGCTCATCAAGTTGCTTTTTTAGCCAACTGATGACCTCGGCATTGCTTATCTTGCTCATTGTTTATTTATTCGTCATGCGGTTGATGATGATGCGCATACCCTCGGCGGTAAATCCGGTATAGAAGGCTATCTGCTGTATCGCGGCAGAGGATGTCGCTCCTGCCTCCGTCATCCCGGTATGGCATATTGTTGCCACCCTGTCGCGAATGCTTGCGATGACGGATTCAATCTTCACTCCTACGAAGTCCTCTTTATTTTCCTTGAGGAGCTTGAGGAATACCTTGCCACATTCGTGGTTTATCTCTTCGGGGAGAATCCCGGGCGAGATTGTATCTCGCACAATTGTTCTGATGATGTCTTCGTATATCATTGTATTTCGAATGTTTTATATTAGGTATATGCAACCTTCGCTTGTGTTGAAACCGAATGTAAGATTCCTTTTCTCACAGAAAGGAATTAACTCCTCGATAAGGGAGGGCGAGAACACCGCAATTTGTTTCATATCTTTTTGTGCTTTTTATTTGTTCGTTTCGTTTTTTATTGTTACCTTTGTACCAAGCAGTTTGGCAAGTCGTTTGCCAAATCTGTTGCAAAGGTAAATAAAATCATTGACCTATACAAGAAATTGGTCATTTTTTGCATTTACTATTAACATATATTAACTGACTACGCCTATTTATGGTCAATAGTTTAATTTACTTAACATTTGAGGAGGACTGAATATGAATGGAGAAGAAATAAGAAAAATCTTAGCGGATAAAGGCATACAACAGACAGACATTGCTCGTGATTTAGGGATGTCGAAACAATCTTTCGGACAAATGCTATCCGGAAAAGACCTCAAAAGCGGTTTTTTGGAGCGCATAGCTAAATATTTAGGTCTTACCATTCATGGTTTATATGAGGCATGTAATGGTGGAGGCGAGAGTTCTGTGACTGCAAAGATGGAGAACCTTCGCTCCGAAATGTGGGAAGGAGTATCGCGTGCTGAATTTGAGCAAATGAAAGAGGAACTGAGAAGAAAGGATGAGACGATCAGTAAATTACTGGAACAGCAACAACAACTTATATCTGTTCTGCTAAAGGATAAAGAAGAGGCTTCCGCTAAGAGTAAAGCTAAAACGCTAATGTTCGGGTGCTAAAGCAGAATACCTCAGATACTTCAGAAACCACAGACTAATCACTTAAAGGCATGAAATACTTTCTATACCTATTACTATGTATTCTGATTGTGGCTTGCGGAGGTTCGCAAACATCAGATACTCGGTCAACAAACAGGATGACCAAAACAGAGATACGCGAAAAACTAAAGAATCAGAAATACTTCTATTGGGTTAGACTCAGGGGGTTTCACGTGGATGCCACTGGAATCATCGCATTTCAAGTAGAGATCCTAACCAAAAGTAAAAGAGCAACTTTGACGCAGAGAAAGTTGCTCTTTCTCATGCTCATAGTAGTCCTTTCACCTCCTCATATTAGCCCTTTCAAAAACACAAAAAAAATCCGAATGCCTCACGACATCCGGATTCCCCTAAAAGAATAATAAAACAATAACTAAACAAAAAACAAACTAACTTAACTTAACTTAACTTAACTTAACTTAACTTAACTTAACTTAACTTAACTTAACTTACCTTATCTTATTCGTCCTGCGTGTCTCCGTCAGTACCGTCAGTGCTGTCAGCGCATCAGTGTCGCGCAGGTGTGTGCGTATGCGGAACCTATACCATTTATAAGCGTGCTTGCGCAGCGAATTGAGTGGCATCCAGTGCTCGCCATCGTTGCTGACATACATCTGTATAGTACACTTAGCATCACCTATCTTGGTATATAGCATTCTCAGGTCGTTAATGACCTTGAGCGCATAAGGATCATCGAAGGCAATAGGACGTGTCAGTAATATGCCATCGCGGTAGGTGTCGTTGTCCTCGCGCGTATCGAAGCGTATCAGTTGTCCGTCTGCCCTCTGCATGATGCTGGCCGGATAGCCCGGTACCACCGACACTATATGCGAGTGCTCATCCACCACAGTGCTCCATTCCCGGTCGTCAATGGCATATACATAGTGCTTATAGAGGCAGGTGTCATTCTGCATCTGCGTCTTAGGATATACGTGTATGCGTCTGTGTGCGTAGTCTGGTATGATGTAGCAGTCGCTCAGGATCTCAATGATGCTTCGCGTGTCATTGATGCTGAGACGCGACCATTCGTCCGGCATACCCTCGAAGAATTCATCTTCGCTGATATTATATCCCTTAAGCACATCGGAGAGGAGGATGGATTCCTCGCCCGCCATCATCCTCAGTCCATCCTTCGCAGCGAAGATGATGAGTCCGTCCATCTGTGTCACCGCATCAGGTGACGCTATGACATCGCGCGTTGGTGGGTTTGGCGCATTGAACTCGCCCTCCTCATTGACTTGCAGAGGCCATACGCCATCGGTGCAGAAACAGTACAGAGGAAACTGTCCGTAGGCGGTGCCGGAGCTGAGTGCCTTGGCGGCTGTGCTGATAGCCTTTATCTCGCCATTGCCTACCGTCTGCGACTGCGACATGGAGAAGAAGAAGGGATTGTTGACCGCGGAGTTGTATATTGCGTTTGGCTCAGAGATTCCTTGATTATTAGCAAGTAACTGCGCTATCTCTTCTTCCATGGCTTCAACCGTCATTGCGACACCCTCATCGGCGGGGTCAACCAGATTTGTCCTAAGAACTGAAAAATCACGCAGTCGGTAAGCACCGGGCAGTAATCCATGTGGAGTGAGCGAATACGTAGTCTTATACCCTCTCCTATCATATATGATTACACTCTGCGCCCCCGCATCTGGATAATACATCCAAGATCGGTCAAACGCATACATGTCCCGCCAACCAGAATCTACGGTATAGGTGCTGCTGTCACGCTTCAGAATGATTAATATTCGCATTTCGTTTCTTGCCTCTCCGATAGAGGGAGATACAACACCAGCGACATACTCATTACGCCTTCGGACACCTGCTAACAATATTCTATTGTTATATGCCAAGATGTTATTTGCTCGTATGGTAGCCGTCGGTACACCATTCTCGTAATCCGCGCTATTCTCGCGCGTCGCAAGGGCTTCTATATTACCTCCGTCATATTCTAATCGCTGGGTCTTACCAACAATCTCCTTCATCTGCGCATATGTATAGCGCTTGAATCTATAGGCCTGAGCCGCAGTTTCCGTCAATTTAGCGCTGTAATTCTCTGCCGACAGAGTACCGAAACCAATAGCGTGTGTGGACAGGAACATATCACCGAAATTCTTAATGCCCGAAAACAACCAAGATTGTCCGTGGTTAAGAATACCGTAGTTATCTCCTCCCAACCTATGCCCTTGTTCAACCACATCTATGTGCGATACGTTTCTGTCATATGGCAGAGACAAATCGTACGGACATACCTGTGGAGATATGTATATATCCACTCCTCTTACAAGGTCTTTCCAGTCATCCCAGTTATCCGAGACCGATTTCACCGTCATGTAGAGTTTTGCGGAGAAACCGTACAACTTAACTGATTGTGGTGTTTCCGGTGTAAGAGAGGCGGCGAAAGTGAGCATTACAGGGGCGTAAGTGGAATTAGGTATCATCAGCATTGGCGCAGACAACTTAATTAGACTGTTGTCGTACAATCTAATCGCATACCTGACATAGAAAGGATTCACGAAGTTACCCTTGCCCCGCTCTATACTCAGAAAATCATTAAAAGCCGCGAGAACACTGTTATGATTATCTACCGTATTATCAGCGACGAAATTATCGCCGAACACTGGGTTGTCATTAATCCCAAGCAGTTCGAAAGAGTATTTCCACTGCCCCCAGTCTTCAATGTGTACTGTACCGTAATCCAAACCTTGTACGGTTTCCCCATCCGGGGCTACCGCAAAAATGAATAATGGCTTATATACAGCACTGTACAATATACGAGTCAGGGATTTGTCTCCGGGATATACAACCTCATATTCCGTACTTAAGAACTGATACAACCTCAGAGGTCTATCTGACAAGTTACGGAATATATAATATTCTCCGTCCTTGCATGCGTCTTTTAGACTGTCCGCTGAATAACTTGTATATCGGATATCTTGCCCGTCATAATTAACAATCGTCTCCGGATGAGTAAATACAACCTTATTATAATGCTCTGGGTCTTCATCATCCTTAGATTCAATCTTACGTATGGTTATCGCGTTCTCTCTAAGCAGAGATACCACACTACCTTGCAGGGTGAAGTCAATATCTATATCGGGATATTCTGAGAGGCGCTTATATGATTTCGATTCGGATGACCACAGCAACCACTGCACCGGACTATCACCCTTGAATATCATCGTTAAGGTATTGCCAAGGGGCTGCATGCCCTTGATTGAAGGGTATTCACCTATCTCATGAGTAGTTTCTGGATCCTCACTTGAGATATATGCCAATGCTCCGGTGGGCATCTGGTAGATATAGTGATCTATGTCACCTACGTGATGCACACAGAGCAGTCTGCCTCCCCTCGGGATGATGACGGATATGCGTTCACCATCTGAGGTGGCGACATCTGTCACCGGAGGTTCGATGTTGACCAATTCGCCTCCGCGCGGAATGAGATTGACACACTCGCTCAATTCGCCATCGCTCGTAGCGATGGACGGTGAGCGGTGTATGCCTTTGCCAAATGATATGTTTTTCTGCTCCATTACTCAGTGCGCTTGTATGATGCGATATTCTCCATCAACTGACGGATTGATGATACGGTGGTGTTATCCTCAATAGCGAATGATGACATGGTAGGCATGACGGTCTTGAGGAGTTTGAGATAGACCTCACGGCGGTCTTTAGGCGACATCTTGAGTATGTCTGCTTCGAACATGCTGATATCGGCATCCTCATCGTAGAAATCCTTCTCTATGATGTCGAAGATGCGATGCACCATCTCCGTGGTTCGCTTCTTCTGACCTTTCTTAATTCCGCCAATCTTGGCGTGTCCTGTCTGATATTCCTTTGCCATTACAGTCTGAATATTATAGGGTCTTCGATATTGTATTTACCTGCCTCGTCTCGCAGGGTAACCAAAGCCTTCTGCGCCTTCTCTATATACTGTGAGGCGAGAGAGTCACCTGCGATGGCGAGCAGTTCCGCGAGTGCCTTGGATACCAGATAGGCGTGTGCAGTGTCGCACATTGCCTTGGCAGATCCACGCCAGTCTGGGTCGAAGTGCATGCGGATGTTATAGTATTCTGGTATTTCGTCTATCTCATCAGATGCCATGCGCGAGTCCTGACGCACATATGCGGCAAGCTCGTTGTGTATGTCGGCCAATGCCTCGGTGTAGATACGTGCGAGGTAGTCGTCATCATCCTCACTGATGGTGTTGACGGACGGCATCTCGCCAGCGGCTACGGCGGGTCTGCTGCGTCTGTGCAATATCATGCGTATGTCATAGGTCAGTTCTTCCCATGACAGTTGCAGATTATAGCTACCGTTGTCATCGCGGAATGTGGTTCTATGATTGTGCTTCAGGTGTCTCATGTGTTACGGATATGATAGGTTGATTGACATTGACCAGTTTGATGCGTCTGCGCTTGATGGGCGTTGAGAGTCGGTGCAGTTCCTTACGTGCGGATGCTCTCAGGTCTTCCATCATGTCTACATACACCTGCACTCGCGCAGGGAGGTATTCCCTGCACCACTGCATGAGGACGTAGGCAACGATATACTCATACAGTATCTTGCGTATGGTGCCTTTCCCAGGGCGCTCCTCACGCACCTGCGATGACATGATATGTATATTATGGTCGGTGTCTTCCATGCTGTCAGCGAGAGGCATGAGAGCATTGTATATGTTCTTCGCACATGTCTGTATGTGTGCCTCTATCCAGGGACGGTCTTGCTCTGTGATATGCACACGCTCATAGTCATCCTCCCCGGACGCGGTATATGCCTCTCGAGCCTCGAAGGATGACAGTGACTGCACACGGTCAAACAATTCCGTATATGTTATTTCTGCGATTATCATTGCTTTTTTGTGTGCAAAGGTACATTGCATACTCTTGCGTACTTGCGATATTGGCCAATATCGCAAATCGCAAGAGGTAAAGTAGATATCTTTGCACGCAAAAAAAAAGCAATGAAGAAATTACGTAAGCGCTCCGATCTCGGAGGGAGCAAGACGATAAAAGATTCACTCAAATACCGCAAGAGTGTGCTGACGGATAAGAGGTTTGACCTGCCTCTTTTCGCAGAGGCTCGCGATGTGTATCTGTCATTTGATACGGTGCGTCAGACGCGCGCGCGAAACATCAGATATGTGTTCGGCGACCAATGGGCCGACAAGGTAATGGATGAGCGTGGCCGTCTTGTGACTGAGCGCAGCCGCATATATAAGCGCACAGGTGGTATCGCGTTACAGAACAACCACCTCTTCAAGGTAGTCAACTCGATGGCGGGCATCTATGTCAAGTCCGCAGGAATCCCGGTGGTATACGCAAAGGAGGAGGAGAGGGATACTGAGGCGAGCATGATGACCAATGCCTTGCAAACAAACTACGAGCGTAACGAGATGCAGGAGTTGCTGACACAGCAAATGATGGAGCTGCTCATTGGCGGTATGCCTGTCCTCTGTGACGAATGGTGTAACCATGACGGTATGGATGATGACTACACCTTCCCGGTAGAACCATCGTACTTTGCTTTCCGTTCGCAGGGTAATGACCCTCGTCTATGGGATGTCGACCTCATGGTTGAAATAAGGGACTATCCCCTCGGTGTCCTCAAAAACCGATACGGCAAGACGGATTCGGACATCGCGCAGCTTGACGCTCTGTATGCTCCATACCTTAACATCTTATATCCTGATGCTCCCTCACAGGAGGACTTGGCCAATGGCGCGGCATGGGACAGACCTGCGCGTAATAATCTCTGTCGCACATACCGTGTGTGGACTCTGGAGTATAAGTCTCGCTATCAGTGTGTGGACTTGCTTGACCTTGAGCAGCCTCTCTACCGCATAGACGCGAAGGACAAGGCGGTGTTGGACGAGGAAAACATGAGGCGTATTGAACAGTATCGCATGCTGGGTGTGCCTGACGATGAGATGGTGCTTATAGATATGACCGCCATCACGGATACGTATTGGCATTGCACGATATTCGGTCCGGAAGGTGCGGTCATCGAAGAGTTTGACGAGGAGGAACCACCCTACGTATTCACAGCACATCACCTCATGGGCGGTCAGATATATCCCTTCATCTCGGTTGTCATTGACCAGCAGCGCTATATTAACCGTCTCATCACCCTTCAGGATCTCTATATCAATTCTTCAATCAAAGGACTTAAGATGGTGCCAAAATCCATGCTGGGAGGATTGACACCTCGCGAATTCGCAAAGCGCGCAACAGAGTTGGGTGGTTGGATATTTTACGAACCAGATGAGAGGTTCCCTAACCTTGCGCCTTCCATCGTGCAGAGTGCGTCACGCGATATCGGTGTCAGCGAACTTCTCCGCATTCAGCTTGACAGCATCAATGAAATCACCTCTGTATCGGAGGCATTGCGCGGTGGTTCGCCTGCGTCAGGCACACCAGCATCGCGATTCGCTCTTGAGACGGAGAATGCTATCACCTCTCTTGCGGCAACATACAAAAAGTTCAATCACTTCGAGAACAAACTGGCGCGCAAAAAACTCAAGACCATCCATAAACACTACACCACCGGACGCGATATATCTGTATGGTACACCTCTGGTCTGTCAAGCATACATCGTTATGACCGTGAGGCAGTGGAGGACATTGACTTCTACGCAGTAGTGCGCCAGGCGCCTGATACTCCCGTGGCACGTATGAACAACAATGACCTCTTCAAGGAGATGTGGCTCCGCGGAATACTCAACACTCAGCAATTGCTCAGGTATTCCGACCTTCCCGGTACAGAGCAGCTCAAGCAAGACCTTGCCGTCATGCAGGAGCAAGGCATGGGCGAGCCAGGTCAGCCGGGTCAGCCGGGTCAGCCGGGTGTCCCTTCACAGATTAAGACCGATGCCGCAAACGGTGCAAATCCCGACACCGTATCTGCAATCAAGGATGCACTCCGTAACGACCTCGGTGCATTGACAAAGCTATAAATACTCTTTTTATCCACCGTGTGGACAAATGGTGGACAAAATATTAAAACACAAAATGCGCAAGCGGTTAATAACTAACTACTTGCGCATTTTAAGTTGCGACCCCGATGGGAACGGCAGAGATACCTGTGCGGAAAAACAGGCACGAAGAAGTGTTAAAATTAAGGTTTTTAGTCCGTTAATTTTCCAAAAAAGTTTCATTCGTGGGCTCAAAATATTTTGGCGGTGGACAAAAAATTTGTAATTTTGTCCACCGAAACATTAACTACAAACACCATGACAGTATTACTTAGCAAGAGCTCGCGCAAGCAAGGTTCTGTAGAACTACGTCTGCGTATTCGTGACGGACGCGCAATAAACTTCTATTATCACACCGGGATATATGTGGACGCAGAACAACTCGATAAATTCGACACCTACGGTTGCGTGTCGGCCGCATTCGGAACGTTCGACCGCGATCTGCGTGACACTATCGAAGAGCAAATGAGACTTGCCACTACCGCCTACTCTATCATGCGACGCGAGAATAGAGTCCTCAATGCGCAATCCATGCAGATAGTTATACATGAGTTGCAGCATCCACAGATTCAGGAGGCTGATGGCGAATTAGCGGATGTTTTTGCCGCCAACATAGAGACGAGATTGGCAGATGACGAGATTACGGAATCAACGGCGAAGCATCTGCGCATGTATCAGCGACAGCTCGCGCGCTATCTTGTACATGTAGGGCGACCTCACGCCCTTGTGTCACAATTCAGCGCTGGCG
>JAZLKQ010000189.1:0-3991 GCA_045597745.1 Bacteroidaceae bacterium
ACGCTCCTGACATCGAGGAACGTTGGGAAGTGTTGGCTCAGTCGTACCTTCAGGACGGTGTGAGAGAATTTGCCGGTTATCCTACGGTCTCCCTTGGTTGGATGATGTACGTAGGCATGGCAGTGGCAGCGTTGTGGGATGATGACTGGGAGGTATATAGTAAGATAGGTGACCTCTACGTATATATGAGGGACAAGCGTGGATATGACAATATGGATGAGTATATACGTGAGGAGGTGCTTTGTCTAAAGGATGACGCATATGAGATGACCGAACGTCTGGTAAACGATTGCGCCACGATGACGCTACGACGACTGCAGCATGAGGGCTTCGAGCCAGGTAGTCCGCTGGCATTCCACGCTTATGTGCGTAGTCTTCATCAGATGTATCTTATGGGAGCAGCCGTTCAACTTCGCCGCATGGGCTATCACATGGAGAAGATGGGATAGTGCGTCTGCGGTGTGACTGCCATTTGATTGTGGTTTGTTTATTGCATAACAGAGAGTCAGGTGATTGCTTATTGACAATCACCTGACTCTCTGTTATTATTCTATCGTCCGATTATTTCTGTTTAATCGTTCGATTGTTTCTGTTTAATCGTTCTATTTAAGACCGAAGAGTATCTTGAGACCACCGTCTACACCAGAGAATCCCATGAATGCCATTGCAAGGAGACCTGCTGTGACAAGTGCTATTGGCATACCATCCATCGCCTTAGGGACACGTGACATGGCGAGCTGTTCGCGAAGTCCTGCGAAGAGTACCATGGCGAGCCAGAAACCAAGTGCTGTGGCTGCTGAGAAGATGATGCCTTCGAGGAGGTCATAGTCCTTCTGGATAACAAGAATTGCTACACCGAGGATGCAACAGTTGGTTGTGATGAGTGGAAGGAATACTCCAAGAGCCTGATAGAGTGAAGGCATAGACTTCTTAAGTATTATCTCTATCATCTGCACGAGGGCGGCGATGACGAGGATAAATGCTATGGTCTGGAGGTATTCGAGCCCAAACTGGTCGAGCACGTACTTCTGGATGAGGTATGTGACGATAGTTGCTACGATGAGCACTGCAGTCACAGCCATACCCATACCATTGGCTGTATCGACTTTCTTTGACACTCCGAGGAATGGACAGATACCGAGGAACTGTGCAAGCACAACATTATTAACGAATATTGCTGTGATTATGATAAGAATCAGATTTAATACGTAATCCATGTTAAGCTTTCTTTGATATCTTGTTAAACAATGCTATGAGGTAGCCCAATACAAGGAATGCACCAGGTGCAAGCACAAACATGAGCATACCGTAGTTCTCGCCTTGTAGAGTGATGCCTGGCAGTCCGAAGTCGTCGCTCTTAAAGATGACTCCTGTACCAAGGAGCTCTCGTACACCACCGAGGATAGTGAGGGCGATGGAGAATCCAAGGCCGATACCGATACCATCGAAGATTGATGCGATTGGACCATTCTTGGCGGCAAAGGCTTCAGCACGGCCGAGTATGATACAGTTGACCACAATAAGAGGTATGAAGAGACCGAGTGTCGCATAGATAGCTGGCACGTATGCCTGCATCAACATCTGGAGCACAGTCACGAGACTGGCGATGATCACGATGTATGACGGTATGCGGACCATGTCTGGTATGACCTTCTTGATGCTAGCGATGATAAGGTTGCTGAAGATGAGTACAAATGTAGTTGCAAGTCCCATGGAGAGACCATTGATTGCTGATGAAGTGGTACCGAGTGTTGGACACATACCAAGAAGGAGTACGAATGTAGGGTTCTCCTTCACCATACCATTCATCAAGACTTTGAAATTGTTCATATATCTTTCCTCCTTTTGATTACTGGTTAATACTGTCGTTAGCGGTTGAATCAGCAGCAGCCTCACATGCTTCTGCCTGCTTAGACTCTTGCTTGGCACCTGACTGACGAGTTGCTCCTGACTGAGCGTCCTGTCCCTTGATGACTACATCGTAGGCGTTCTGGATAGCACTGAGGAATGCTCGTGAAGTGATTGTAGAGGCAGTGATAGCGTCAACATCCTCTGGGTCGTTGGTATCCTTAGTGACCTGAAGCTTGCGTTCACCTGGCTTTCTGCCTATGATGTCTCCTTTCTGACCCTTCTGGAACCATAACTGTGCCTTTGCACCAAGTCCCGGTGTCTCTGCACTCTCAAGTACTGTGTAGCCGAGGATAGCTCCGTCGTTGTCAAATCCTACAAGGACCTTGAGTGGACCGCCAAATCCATTAACGGTTGATGTAACGGCAGTACCGAGTGGCTGACCCTGTGCATCCTGTACGGTGTAGAATGAATATTCGTCCTTGGTCTGCTCTTCGGACACCTTGATGTTATCGTTATTCATCACTGCCTTGATACCATTTGCAAGGTTCTCCTCATTAATCTTGTCGATCTGAGGTTTGGTGATAGCATTGACTGTTGCCAGTACGCCACCAGCCACAATAGCGATGAGCGTGAGCACAATCGCCATATTCTTTAATGATGACTTCAGCTTTTTCATTTCTTTACGACCTCCCCAAATCTTTTAGGTTTGCAATAGTTGTTGATTAATGGTGTGAATGCATTCATGATAAGAATAGCAAATGACATACCTTCTGGATATGCGCCGAAGGTACGGATAACCACTGTAAGCACACCGATCGAGATACCGTAGATGATCTGTCCTTTGGACGACATTGGCGAAGTGACGTAATCTGTAGCCATGAATACTGCGCCGAGCATGAGTCCACCGCTGAGAAGTTCAACCTCAGGTGAAGCGTAGACTGGGTTGGCAAGGTGCATAAGTCCAGAGAATACAGCTACTGTAGCGAGTATGCTGACAGGTATATGCCAAGTGATGATCTTCATGGCGAGCATGTAGATGAGACCTATGATGATAGCCACCGCACACACTTCGCCGAGACATCCACCAGTGTTGCCCAGAAGCATATCTACAGGATTGAGGTCCTTGAGCATACTTGCGTCTCCAGCCTTAAATGCAGCCTTCATCACAGAGAGTGGAGTAGCGCCAGTCTCTGCATCAAGGTTCATGAATCCCTGATTAGGCAATGGCCATGTGGTCATCTCTACTGGGAATGAGATGAGGAGGAACGCACGTCCAGCGAGTGCCGGATTGAAGAGATTGCAACCAAGACCGCCAAACGAGAGCTTAGCGACACCTATTGCGAAGAGTGCACCAATGATGATGATCCATATAGGAAGGTTGGATGGCACGTTGAACGCAAGGAGCAGACCTGTGAGTACTGCTGAACCGTCACATACTGTGCAACGGTCGGTCTTCAAGAGAAACTTGCTGATGGCCCACTCGAAGAACACACATGAAGCGACTGATACAGCAGTCACTATGATTGCACCCACGCCAAAGTAGATGAACGAGCAGATGAGAGCAGGCAGGAGGGCAATGCACACTCCGTACATGTTCTTCTTGACGCTGTCTCCAGAATGAACGTGTGGTGATAATGAAACTATTAGTTTGTTAGCCATAATTCAATTGTTATTTAGCATTTCTGGATCTGATGATGCCCATTACAGTAGCCTTTCCCAGACGTATATTGTCAAGCAGAGGACGGTTGGATGGACATGTAAACTGGCATGAGCCACACTCTATACAGCTTGTGATGTCTTCTGCCTCGACCTTGTCCCACATGGCCTTAGACGATGCAGTAGCGAGGAGATAAGGCTCGAGTCCCATAGGACAAGCGCTCACACACTTGGCGCATCGTATACATGGCTGTGGAGTAGCGCGCTTAGCTTCCTTCTCGTTCATGATGAGCACACCTGACGATCCCTTGCAGATAGGCACTTCTGTGTTGAGCAGCGCCTTACCCATCATTGGTCCACCACCTATCACCTTGCCTGTATCGGCAGGAAGTCCACCACATGCCTCGATGAGCTGACTCATTGGTGTACCCATACGTGCCTTGAAATTGCTTGGATGTGCGAGGCTCTTGCCCGTAACGGTGAC
>JAZLKQ010000190.1:0-13221 GCA_045597745.1 Bacteroidaceae bacterium
AAGGGCCTTCTATTTGAGTCTATGATTACAACCAGATTTTGGATTGTGACTATACTACTTGCCGCTATCACCATCATCACCTTGAAGATCAGGTAATGTATGCGCAAAAGTACAAAGCGACAACATTAAGATAATCTTACATAACTACATCATCAGTACAACTCACGTCGGGTCAAGTGACCGACATAAAAAGAAAAGAATCGAAATATGAAAAGAATGGTAATTCTCGGCGCAGCCGAAAGTGGAGCAGGAGCAGCAGTATTGGCTCAGAAGGAAGGATACGAGGTATTTGTATCTGACATGGGAAAGATCAAGGACAGATACAAGGTAATGCTTGACGAGCATAACATACCTTGGGAAGAAGGCAAACATACAGAGGAACTCATACTCAATGCGACTGAAGTCGTAAAGAGCCCTGGTATACCTGACAACGCCCCGATGATAGTCAAGCTCAGAGAGAAGAACATTCCTATCATATCAGAGATAGAACTGGCAGGAAGATACACTGATGCCAAGATGATCTGCATCACGGGATCTAACGGAAAGACTACCACTACATCACTCATCTATCATATACTCAAGCAGGCAGGATACAACGTAGGACTC
This sequence comes from Bacteroidaceae bacterium, assembly GCA_045597745.1. Classification (GTDB taxonomy): domain Bacteria; phylum Bacteroidota; class Bacteroidia; order Bacteroidales; family Bacteroidaceae; genus Minthosoma. The sequence continues at coordinate 607 of JAZLKQ010000190.1, forward strand.
GCAGGCAACATCGGACACAGCCTTGCGCTACAGGTAGCAGAGGCAAGCTTTGACTATTACGTCATAGAGTTGAGCAGTTTCCAGCTTGACAACATGTACGACTTCAAGGCTGACATTGCTGTCCTCATGAACATAACCCCTGACCATCTCGACAGATACGACTTCAAGATGCAGAACTATGTAGACTCCAAGATGCGTATCACACAGAATCAGACAGAGGACGACGCATTTATCTTCTGGAATGATGATCCTATCGTCAAGGAGGAATTGAAGAAGTACAACATCAAGGCACAGATGTTCCCATTCTCCGAATTTAAGGAGGCTGGAGCTATAGCATACACTGAAGAGCAGGAATACATCATCGAGACTCCAACCCCATTCAATATGGAGCAGGAAGAGCTCGCCCTTACTGGCAAGCACAACCTCTATAACTCACTCGCTGCTGGTATCACCGCCAACATAGCAGGAGTAACTAAAGAACAGATACGCAAGGGATTGAGCAGCTTTGCTGGTGTAGAGCACAGACTCGAAAAGGCTGGACGAGTAAGAGATGTCGAGTTTATCAACGACTCCAAGGCAACCAATGTCAATGCCTGCTGGTATGCTCTCGAGAGCATGAAGAAGCCTACCGTACTCATACTTGGAGGTAAGGACAAAGGCAATGACTACTCTGAGATATTCGACCTCGTCAAGGAGAAGTGTATTGGTCTATGCTTCCTTGGTGTAGACAACAGCAAACTTCACGCTGCGTTTGACGGATTCGGCATACCTATAGCAGACGTCAAGAGCATGAAGGACTGCGTAGACGAATGCTTCAAGATGGCAAAGCCTGGAAGCTGTGTACTCCTCAGCCCATGTTGCGCAAGCTTTGACTTGTTTAAGAACATGGAAGACCGTGGCGAACAGTTCAAGGGATATGTAAAGCAGCTATAACGTCACCATTTATACAAAGACGAGATGGGCAAAAGAATAAAGGAATTTTTCAATAACGGATTGTGCAAAGGCGACAAAGGAGTATGGATGATATACTTCTTCCTGTGCATGACGTCACTTGTCGAGGTATATAGCGCATCAAGTACGCTTACATTCAAGACAGGGCATCATTGGGAGCCATTGTTCAATCAGTTCATATTCCTTCTTATAGGATTTGTATTCATACTACTTGTACACCGAATACCATGCAAATACTTCAGGATAGGCATCATCTTCAACTTCATCGTGCTACCATTGCTCATATACACATCATTATTCTCTGGTAGTATCAATGGCGCAAGCAGATGGATAAGCATAGGACCTATCAGCTTCCAGCCATCGGAGTTAGGCAAAGGCACACTCGTGCTGTCGATAGCCGTCATACTGTCGATGACACAGATGGAGGTAGAGGTCAAGGGCAAGAAGATGATAAAGGCAATGAAGGCTTTCTTCCCGTGGAGTAAGAAGAAGATAAGAGAGGAGGATAAAAACAAAAGACAGCGTGGAGGCACACGAGTCAACTATCGCAATATGATAGGACGTGCAGACACATTCTACTTCATAAGCTTTCTCACACTCATCTATTGTGGTCTTATCTTAACAGAAAACTTCTCCACAGCAGCCATACTCTTCTTTACGGTATTACTGATGATGTACGTCGGCAATGTGCCCCGCGACCTGATGGCAAAGGGATTAGGAGTCGTCATCGCTGGAGGTCTGTTAGCATTTACCATACTGTGGGTAACCCCTCGTGAATATCTGCCCGGACGTGCAAGTACATGGAAGAGCCGTATCGAGAAGAAGTTTAAGAAAAATACTGATAAGGATGTAGCAACCGAAGACGGGACAAAAGCTGCAAGTGACAGCAAAACCAACGGCAATACGTTCGTCATCACAGATGACAATCGTCAGGAGACGACATCGTATATTGCTATAGCCAATTCCAATATGATAGGACGAGGTGTCGGCAATTCGGAAGAGCGTGATTTTCTCGCCCATGCAGAGTCAGACTTCATCTACTCCATCATCATAGAAGAGACCGGGCTGATAGGTGGCATCATCATCATCATGCTCTACATAGCACTTCTCATAAGGGTGTCGAGAATAGCGCAAAAGTGCGACAGGTTCTTCCCGGCATTCTTAGTAGTGGGACTCGGCATACTCATGGTGCTTCAGGCTCTCATCAACATGTCCGTTGCTGTCGGTGTCATACCTGTGACAGGTCAGCCGCTTCCACTCATCAGTCGAGGCGGAACGTCCATCATCATAACAAGTATCTACATAGGAGTAATACTCAGTGTAAGCAGATATGCGGAGAAGGTCAGCGAGACCAAAGAACTGCCTGCTGAGGCGGTCAGTCCTAACGAAACTGACGAGTATTACAGCAATGAAGGTATGGAATAAAGCTGATTGAAGGACTTTTTTGCAAAGACATGCGAAAAAAGTCCTTCAAACTGCTTATTATTAGATATTTCTTTGTATTTTTGCATGATTACAATCGTGCAGTCACTCAGAAGGCATCTACAACATGCCAAACAAGTGACAACAGCGCATCATACGTGCATCGAGCGCATGATGAATTTGCATCATACGTTCGACAAAGCGTTAACATACGTTCGATGAAGCGTCGACATACGTATGTCAAACGCGCATCGAACGCTCGACGAAAAAGTGACCTGCAATAGTCACTGTATTTACCACAGAATCTACAACAAAAAAGTAATAGCCAAAAAGAAAATAATAAATGATAGACGATATGGAACCTCTAAGAATTATCGTAAGTGGTGGAGGTACTGGTGGACATATATTCCCAGCAGTATCAATAGCTAACGCCATCAAGGAGCAGCACCCAGAAGCGGAAATCCTCTTCGTGGGAGCACTTGGCCGTATGGAGATGCAGCGTGTACCAGCGGCGGGATACAAGATTATCGGACTACCTATCGCAGGCTTCGACCGCAAGAACATGTTTAAGAACGTTGCCGTTCTTTGCAAGATAATAAAAAGCCAGATGATGGCACGTAAGATCATCAAGGACTTTAAGCCTATGTGTGCAGTAGGTGTCGGCGGATACGCAAGTGGACCTACGCTCAAGACCGCGGGGGCAATGGGCATACCTACGCTGATACAGGAGCAGAACTCCTACGCCGGCGTGACCAACAAACTCCTCGCTAAGGCTGCAAAGAAGATATGCGTTGCTTATAGTGGCATGGAGAGATTCTTCCCCGCAGACAAGATCATTATGACAGGCAACCCCGTACGTCAGAATCTGCTCAACGCCAACATTTCTAAGGATGACGCCATCAAGAGCTTTGGACTGCAGCCAGGCAAGCCTACCATCCTCATCATAGGTGGTAGCCTTGGAGCGAGAACTGTGAACGAGAGTGTCCTTCAGCACATCGAAGACATAAGAAACTCAGAAGCGCAGTTTATATGGCAGACCGGCAAGTACTACAGTCAGGAGATAGCTGAGGCGCTTGCAAAGGTCGACTCGTTGGACAACCTGCACGTCACAGACTTCATCTCAAGCATGGACAACGCATACGCGGCGGCAGACCTCGTGATATCACGAGCAGGCGCAAGTTCTATATCAGAGCTATGCCTCCTCAAGAAAGCATGTATCCTCGTGCCTTCGCCAAACGTAGCAGAAGACCATCAGACAAAGAACGCTCAAGCTCTATCCACTAAGGGAGCAGCACTGTTTGTCAAGGACTCTGATGCGCAGAACGAGCTCATACCACTCGCACTCGAGACTGTGACTGACAAGGACAAACTGGCTTCACTCGGAGAGAACGCAGGCAAGCTGGCATTCACAGACTCTGCTAATGTCATTGCAAAAGAAGTATACAAGTTGGCCGTAGAATATAGAGACGGCAAGAAATAACAATAACACACAGAACAATGGATACTAACAATATAAAGTCTGTATACTTTGTAGGTGCCGGCGGTATAGGCATGAGTGCCCTACTCCGTTACTTCCTGTCAAAGGGATACAATGTAGGAGGATATGACAAGACACCAAGCGAACTCACAGACAAACTGATAGAAGAAGGCGCTCAGATACACTACGAGGAAGATGTAGACATGATACCTGAATGCTTCAAGCAACAGGAGACAACACTCGTGGTATACACTCCTGCCATACCTGCCGACCATAAGGAACTGGTATACTTTCAGTCCAATGGCTTCGAGATACAGAAGCGTGCACAGGTACTCGGATTTCTCACTCAGGCACACAAGGGGCTATGTGTAGCCGGTACTCACGGCAAGACTACCACTTCTACCATGTGCGCACACCTCATGCACCAGTCACACCTTGACTGCAACGCATTTCTTGGTGGCATCTCAAAGAACTATGGTACAAACTACATACTCTCTGAGGAAAGCGACTACGTGGTAATAGAAGCAGACGAATTTGACCGTTCATTCCACTGGCTACGCCCATACATGACCGTCATCACTGCTACAGACCCAGACCATCTTGATATCTACGGCACAAAAGAGGCGTACCTCGAGAGCTTCCGCAAGTACACTACACTTATACAGCCAGGTGGCGCACTCATCATCCACAAGGGACTTGAGATGACCGCCGATGTACAGGAAGGCGTGACTGTATACGAATATTCAAGAGAGGAAGGTGACTTCCACGCCGAAAACATACGTATAGGCAACGGAGAGATATTCTTCGACTACGTATCGCCTAAGGGAATCATCAAGGACGTCCAGCTCGGCGTTCCTGTCAGCATCAACATAGAGAACGGCATAGCTGCCATGGCGCTTGCACAGCTCAGCGGAGCTACTGACGAAGAGCTGTGCGAAGGCATGAAGACATTTGGAGGAGTAGACCGTCGTTTCGACTTCAAGATAAAGAACGACAAGGTGACATTCCTTAGCGACTATGGCCATCACCCTAAGGAGATAGAGCAGAGCGTCAAGTCTATCCGCGAACTATATCAGGACAAGAAGATAGCTGCGATATTCCAGCCTCACCTCTACACTCGCACTCGAGACTTCTACAAGGACTTTGCAGACAGCCTGTCTCTACTCGATGTCGTATACTTGTGCGACATATATCCAGCACGTGAGCAACCTATACCAGGAGTGACAAGCGAACTGATATTCGACAATCTCCGACCTGGCATTGAGAAGCATCTCATACACAAGGAAGATATACTCGACTGCGTTAGCAAGGGAGACTTCGACGTCTTGATATCGCTTGGTGCAGGAGACATTGAGAACTACGTGCCACAGATAACAGACATCCTCAAAAACAGATAACAAATTGCGTTTCACTCTTACAATAACATTGCGATGAAAGCTTCAAAGACATTCAAGATCATTGGCTCTATACTGCTACTACTTGTAGTTGCAGCATACGTCGTATACGCAATGTTGTTTATGACAAAGGACGACACCTCCAACGTATGCAGAGAGGTGGTACTCACCGTAGAGGAAAACCCAAGAGCAGGATTCATAGACAAAGACGATGTGGAAAATATGCTCAAGTCTGCACACATCTATCCTAAGGGATTGCCAATGGCTGAGGTCGACACTAAGCGTATAGAAGAGACCGTCAAGTCAAACAACTTTGTGGAAGGCGTCGAATGTTACAAGACTGCTGATGGCGAGATAAAGGTGGACGTGGTACAACGCACACCCGTCATATACATTCTGCCTGACAATGGCAAAGGATACTATATCGACATGCAGGGCAAGGTAATTCCTAACACCAACTATACAGCCAATATCATCACGGCTACAGGGCAGATAGACCAGAACTACGCTACTAAGCAGCTGATGGCATTTGGGCTATATCTGCAGGACAACCCTTTCTGGGACAACCAGATAGAGCAGATATACGTTACTATAGACAAGGAGAGACGACACAACATTGAGATTGTACCAAGAGTGGGAGAACATATAGTGTACCTTGGCACAATAGACAACTTTGAAAAGAAATTGCGACGACTAAGAACATTCTACGAGAAGGGATTGTCTGAAGTAGGATGGAACAAATACAAAAGAATTAGTCTTGAATATGACAATCAAATAATCTGTACTAAAAAATAACAGCAACATATATGGCAGCAGAATCTATTATTGTAGCAATCGAACTTGGTTCTTCAAAGATATCAGGTATTGCAGGAAAGAAAAAGGAAGGCACAATGCAAATCCTGGCGTATGCTGAGGAGAAGACTAACGCATGTATCAAGAGGGGCGTTGTGTACAACATCGAAAAGACAACTACAAGCATACGCAGCATCATTGCAAAGCTTGAATCCACACTCAAACTCAATATCTCACAGGTATATGTAGGTATCGGTGGACAGTCTGTGCGCTCTCTCAAAAGCATAGTCAAGCGAAACCTCCTCACTCCTACATGTATCAACAACAATCATATCGACAGCATCAGAGACGAAAGTCATGAAATACCATTCTCAGACTGCGAACTGCTCGAGAACTTCGCTCAAGAGTTTGTCGTTGACTCCAATACAGTAACAGACCCTGTGGGAGTAATGGGCACAAACATCGAAGGAGTATATCTCAATGTTGTTGCAAAGACTAAACTCAAGCGCAATATACAGACAAGCTTCAATAGCACCGACCTTGTGATTGCTGGCGAGAAACTTGTCGCTTACGAATTGGCAAACAATACTCTCACAGACACAGAGAAGCGCTCTGGTTGCGCACTCGTTGACCTTGGAGCAGGCACAACTACTGTTGTCGTATACAAGAACAATATTGTACGCCACCTTGTTACAATTCCATTAGGATTCAACAACATCACACAGGACCTCTGCACACTGCAGATAGACGAGGCAGAAGCAGAAGAAGTCAAGATAAAGTACGGCAATCCTTTCGCTGACGACGAGCTTTCGGACGAAGACAATGTCAATGCTCTATACACTACCTCTGACGGCAGAGCAATCGAAGTGGCTAAGATACAGAACATCATCGACGCACGTCTTAGCGAGATACTTGCTAACGTCAACGAGCAGATACGCAAGTCTGGCAACTCTACACAACTACTTGGCGGTATCGTCATAACTGGTGGTGGTGCAAACATGAAGAACATCACGAAGGCGCTCACTCAGGCAACCAAGATCGAGAAGGTAAGAGTTGCTAACAAGGTGACTCAGGTAGTCATCAAGAATAGCAATGTCACCAATTTCCGCCTTGACAACGTAGCTTCCAGCTCTATCATATCGCTTCTCCTTTCCGGCGAAGAGAATTGTTGTGGCGAGAAGTACGATGGACAAGACATGTTCAAGGTCAAGGAAAAGGAGAGAGAAAACGAAGAAAGAATGAAGGCCGAGAAAGACAAGCAACAGAAGGAAGAGGATGCATACAAGTACATCGAGGCTTTCAAGAACGAAATACGTGCAAAGATTACAAACATACAGACTAAGCAGAAGGAAGTCAAGGCAAATAGCAAGGACAAGCATCTGCGTAATAAAGCCAAGGAACTCGTCGAGTTGTCTCAGGCACAGTTTGGAGAAGAGTACGACAACAGCGTAAGGATTCTCGAAACAAATGACAAGTACAAGCAGACGCTCAAGGAGGCTAAAGACCTTATCGACCTTATGGACGAAGAGGCAGAAAAGCTCGAATCCATTATCAAGGAAGCTGCTAAGAACAATAGTTTCTGGGGCAAGTTTGGAAAGGCAATTGACAATATGATCAACGAGTCTGAATAATCTGCAGTATCAGATATGTGACAGACCAATAATTATTAACGAACAATAGACATACACACAATAATATGGCAGATTTCAATTTCACTCCTGAACAGGATGAGAATCTCAACGTATTCAACTTCAAGAAGGGAAACTCAAGCATCATAAAGGTCATCGGTGTAGGTGGTGGCGGTAGCAATGCTGTCAATCATATGTACAACGAGGGCATCCACGACGTTACATTCGTTGTATGCAACACCGACAATAAGGCACTCATGGACTCTCCTGTACCTGTCAAGCTTCAACTTGGTGAGGAAGGTCTCGGAGCAGGTAACAGACCTGAGAGAGCTCGCAAAGCTACAGAGGAATCTATAGAAGAGGTCAAGAAGATGCTCAACGACGGCACGAAGATGGTATTCATCACTGCCGGAATGGGCGGTGGTACAGGTACAGGTGCCGCACCACTTATTGCAAAGACCGCAAAGGATATGGGCATCCTTACTGTAGGTATAGTAACTATACCATTCAGATGGGAGGGTAACAAGAAGATAGACCAGGCGCTTGATGGTGTTGAGGAGATAAGCAAAAATGTAGATGCTCTCCTTGTTATCAACAACGAACGCCTCCGTATGATCTACCAGGACCTATCTGTCGTCAATGCGTTTGCAAAGGCAGACGACACTCTATGCAACGCTGCACGAAGTATCGCCGAAATCATCACCATGCATGGTATCATCAACCTTGACTTCAATGACGTAAGGACAGTACTCAAGGATGGTGGTGTTGCTATCATGAGTTCCGGATATGGATCTGGCGAGAACCGTGTAACAAAGGCCATTGAAGATGCGCTCCACTCACCTCTTCTCAACAACAATGACATCTATCATTCAAAGAAGGTTTTGCTTCGCATCTCATTCTGTGGAGACGATTCCGAGAACGCACCTACCCTCATGATGGACGAAATGAACGAGATCAACGACTTCATGGAGAAGATACAGACTGAAGACGTTGAGACTAAGTGGGGACTTTCTGTAGACCAGTCTCTCAAGGAGAAGGTCAAGGTGACAATCCTCGCAACAGGATTTGGTCTGCGAGACATTAACTCCAATGAAATGAACGAGCGCTTCATAAAGCAGGATGAGGAGGAATTGCTGAGACAGGCTGCTGAAGAGGAAAAGAAGATACAGAACGATGCTCGTCGAGAGGGTTATTACGGTGAGAGTGGCAAGAACCGCAAGATACGTCGTCCTAACTACAACTACATATTCAAGGATGAAGACCTTGACAACGATGATATCATCAGCATGGTTGAAGCTACTCCTACATACAAGCGAACAAAAGAGACCGTGAAGATATTTAGCGACCGATCTAATTCAAGTGCAGGCAATGCACCTGTTGCTGGAGCTGTCATTTCATTTGCTTAAGGCTCAAGATTCATATATTGAAACACCTTAAGATGACTAATGCAAAAGGACAAAACCAAGCAATAAGTCAATAAATAATAACAAACACATACAATTAGCAAACAACTTAGTACCCTTGGCTATATGCTAAGGGTACTAAAATAAATAACAATAACAATGGCACTATTCGAACAAATATCACAAGACATTATCGCTGCAATGAAAGCTAAAGATGCAGTAAGACGTGACACTCTTCGCAACGTAAAGAAGTTCTTTATCGAGGCAAAGACTGCTCCTGGAGCAAATGACGAACTGAAAGACGACGCTGCACTTAAGATTCTTCAGAAACTTGCTAAACAAGGACGTGAATCTGCTGAGATTTACAAGACTCAAGGACGTGCTGATCTTGCAGAAGACGAAATGGCACAAGTAAGAGTGATCGAAGAATACTTGCCTAAACAGCTCTCAGAAGAAGAACTTGAGGCCAAGCTTAAAGAAATCATTGCCGCAGTTGGAGCATCTTCTCCTCAAGATATGGGCAAGGTGATGGGCGTAGCAACAAAACAACTTGCAGGACTTGCTGAGGGCAGAGCAATATCAGCTCTTGTCAAGAAGCTTCTTGCATAATTATTATTCAGCAAAACCACTATGGGGAAAAAAGTTATAATTTATGTTGCAGGTTTAATAACAGGCACTATCTTAACATTTGGTGTTTTATTCATAATTGGATCAATACACCAAAAAAAAATTACTAATGACCAGTATAAATACCTAGAACACCCTTTAAGTTACGAAGGTAAGAAAGAGACTTCTTTTAAAGTCTTTCAGGTAATGAACGATGCAGCTTTGGCAAATGAAATATCTAGTGAATTTACAGATCTCTCTGATGATGATTTTGAATATTATGATGGTAACGTAGTAGTAATACCTGGAGAGGATTTTTATACTGATCAAATTGTTAGAATGAAGAATCCAAAGAGAATTGGGACTTATAGTTACACAACAAAAAGCGATATGCCAATGACAGTACCTGTTATTGAAGGGGATATTGAATAAATTTTATTCTGTTTTTCATTTCAACTAAACAAATTCGTATTAAAACATCAACTATAATGAAGGCCAATCGACAACACGTCGACTGGCCTTTAGTTTTTCTCCTTGCTTTTTGGAAATAAAAAGAGAAAAGTGTGCCGACTCGGTCAGAATCACTTCTCTTTGGCCGGCACGAGAATATATGTAAGAATTGAATGAAATATGCTATATCTATAATGCGCAATAAATATACTTATGCGTCAATATTAGCTTTGTTTGAATTACGAACGATAAACTCACGTCTTGGAGCGACATCATCACCCATAAGCATAGAGAATGTATAGTCTGCTTCTGCTGCATCCTCAATAGTAACCTGCTTGAGAAGACGCGTCTCAGGATTCATTGTTGTCTCCCAGAGTTGCTCTGGATTCATCTCACCAAGACCTTTGTATCGCTGTATCTTAACGCTTGACTCATCGCCAGCACCATATTGGGAAATGAAACGCAAGCGGTCAGTTTCGTTATAGCAATATTCGCTTACTTTACCCTTAGTGCACTTGTACAATGGTGGCATAGCTATATATAGTCTTCCATCACGTATAAGCTGAGGCATATAGCGGAAGAACAAAGTCATGAGAAGCGTGCCGATATGAGCACCATCGACGTCGGCATCGGCCATGATGATAGTCTTATAGTAGCGGAGCTTGTCGTAGTTTGCATCCTTGCTCTCACCATCAAGACCAAATCTTACACCTAATGCCTGTATGATATTGTTGACCTCTTCGTGTTCGAAAGCCTTATGCCACATCACGCGTTCAACGTTGAATATCTTACCACGAATAGGAAGTATCGCCTGATAGTGACGGTCACGTCCCTGCTTAGCAGAACCACCCGCAGAATCTCCCTCGACAATAAACATCTCGCAGTTAGCTGCATCCTTGTCAGAACAGTCAGCGAGCTTACCAGGGAGGCCACCACCAGTCATCGGACTCTTGCGCTGTACACTTTCACGAGCCTTGCGGGCAGCAATACGTGCAGTAGCAGCAAGCACTACCTTGTCGATAATCATCTTAGCCTCCTTAGGGTGCTCTTCGAGATAATTAGTAAGAGCTTCACCTACAGCCTGATTGACAGCACCCATCACCTCGTTGTTGCCGAGCTTTGTCTTTGTCTGTCCTTCAAACTGTGGTTCTGATACCTTTACAGAGATGACGGCGGTCAGTCCTTCGCGGAAGTCCTCTGGATTAATCTCAATCTTCTGCTTCGCAAGCTTGTCAGTAAGTTTCTTGTCCTCAGAAGCATACTTCTTAAGTACACGAGTCAAAGCTGAACGGAAGCCCTGCAAATGAGTTCCTCCTTCTATTGTGTTGATATTATTGACATAAGAGTGAAGGTTTTCGCTGTACGAGGTATTGTACATGATAGCCGCCTCAATAGGCACATCCTGCTTTTCTGTGTTAAGATATATAACATCATTAAATAGATGTGTACGTGTACTGTCGATATATCGTACAAAGTCCTTTAAGCCACCTTCAGAGTAGAATACTTCCTTGCGCAGACCTTCGATACCAGCCTCTGCATTTACATCAATGCGGGCATCAACAAGAGTGATAGTAATGCCGGCATTAAGATATGCAAGCTCACGCATACGGTTGGCGAGGATATCATACTTGTATGTTGTAGTGATAAAGATGCTTCCGTCTGGCCAGAATTGCTGACGAGTACCGCGCAACTCTGTATCGCCTACGACCTTAACATCATACAATGGCTTACCACAAGCATATTCCTGCTGATATATCTTTCCGTCACGATATACCTGAGAAAGCATTTTTGTAGACAAGGCGTTCACACAACTCACACCTACTCCATGCAGACCACCAGATACCTTATAGGATCCTTTGTCAAACTTACCTCCTGCATGAAGCACAGTCATCACGACCTCAAGAGCCGAACGATGTTCCTTCTCATGCATGTCTACAGGGATACCACGACCATTGTCCTGGACAGTGATAGAGTTGTCTTCGTTAATAGTAACTTCGATGTGTGTACAATATCCAGCAAGAGCTTCGTCTATAGAGTTGTCCACAGTCTCATACACGAGATGGTGAAGTCCCTTCTCGCTAATGTCGCCAATATACATGGCAGGGCGTTTGCGTACAGCCTCAAGACCCTCAAGAACCTGGATGTTACTCGCCGAATAGTTTTCTTCGACGTTCTGAATATCTTCCATTATTTATAATCTCTTTTAACGGTACAAATTTAGCGATTTTTCTTCAATAAAGAAAATAAACGACAAAGAAAAACACACCGCCGTATGCAAAACCACGAGATTATCTGTAGCACGCTAATCAACAAGGCGCAAACACGCTTCACAAAAGCCATTCCCACCCTCCAATCGACACACTCGAACCCCATTAACACAACAAGATGCAAAGCACAAAAAACAAGACCGATAGCCTTTCGGCCTCGGTCTATTATTCAATGCTATGACACCTCTTATGTTAAAAGAGTTAAGCAAGTTTAGCGATGTACTT
>JAZLKQ010000191.1:0-4531 GCA_045597745.1 Bacteroidaceae bacterium
AAAAGATATACAACAAAGCCTCAAACATTTGTTCCAGTTCTGCGTTGTGGTTTGATGTAGAAAAAAAAAGATATACAACCTTGTACGCCATCATAATAACTTTGTGCTAGTTGTGGTTTGATGTAGAAAAAAAAAGATATACAACTATAACGGTCATTCTTGTTTTTCACGCGAGTTGTGGTTTGATGTAGAAAAAAAAAGATATACAACGACGGAAAGGACAATCCTCGCATTCATTGGTTGTGGTTTGATGTAGAAAAAAAAGACATACAACTTATTCAATCGGTTCCCCAAATATAACACATCAGGAAAAATGTTGTGAGACATACTGACGTCTAAAGCGAATGATACGTATGTCTAAGCTTAATGATACGGACGTCTAAAGCGAAAGATACGGACGTCTAAGCCGAAAGGTGTGGATGTATGTGGTGAAAGGTATGTTTGATGGCACAAAGGCTCGGGGATGGCACAGGGTTGGCACACCTTGATTATGGATGTAAATATTTGATTTGTAATTGTTTAGGATATGATGTGTATATTACTGTGCCATTGTGACATTATTATACTAAAAAACTTATTGGTAAGAAATTAGAATCATATATTCTATTGGGATGTAATATAAATCTATTGACACAATGACACATTGGCACGGCAAGATGGAAAGGCTCAAATACGATAGAAAAGGCACCCATCCTGATGGTCTGATGAGTGCCTAATCTGTTGGATTGTTGGAATTTGAACACGTCGGCACACGCGAGGCTCAGGCTAAGGTCAAGAAGGCACTCAAGAAGGGCGAGAAGACTGTAACGCTGAAGTAAAGAGAGAAAAGCCCCTCTCACCATCCCTCTCCCTCTATATGGCGAGGGTGACTGGTGGAAGGGGGGGTCTTCACGACTCTTCTTTTTGTTAAACTATTCTAAAGAATTTGTGTCTTAAGCGTAAAGGTGTTACCTTTGTACCGTCTTAAAAGGACGAGAAGGAATCACACACTAAAAAAATAACATAGAAAGTTCAATCAAACTATTAACGCGAAATGAAAAAGTTATTTATCGCTATGGCACTTGTATGCACGGCAGCTGTACAGGTGAACGCTCAGGAACTATACAAGAAAGTATACAACAACGCTCTTGCTGTGGTCAATAGCGCCAAGTCTTCTGACGAGCAGATACAGATCAACCACTTCAAGGTGACAGCGCTCAACTATATATCAACTCAGTGCAAGAAGCGTATGCTACACAAGGACGACAGCTTCTTCTTCGACTCACAGGCAGTCAACCTCACATCATTCGTTACAGACTTTGAGACTTATCTCATCAAGGCTCGTTCTATCTCTACTGCCAAGCGTCTTGAGGTTATCAAGATATATCAGGAGGCTTCGCTTCACAATCCACTCTTCAACGATACTGACAAGGAGCGTGCCAACTGCTACATTAGCGACAAGTCAAGTCTCACACCATTCAGCCTTGACACCAACTGGGAGAAGGCTTACGACGAGGCAACTGCCAAGATCAAGACCCTCGGCATCAAGTAGTTGACTCGCCCTACAGGGGTACAACAGAATAATGTTTCGCATGTGGTAATCCGATAATTGCTACATGCGAAACTTTTTTGTTTTCGTACTGAAGTAATTAGATTTGGAGCCCCTCTCCCCCTATAGGGCGAGGGTGACTCGAGGGGAGTTAATTGGTTGTTACTTTTGATTGTTAATTATTGGCTGAAAGACATTAATTATGCATTATGCATTATTTCAGCCGCCGTCTTAGTACATCAAGGACATTATAATATATGACTTAAAGAAATGAGCCAGAAAATAATCAGAAATTAATTATTAATAATGCATTATGTATTATGCATAAAATATAAGCCTTTTTTTTCCTTCCTACATACTTTATTATGACTTTTTGCGTTATATATAATAAGGTAATAATATACAATCAGGCACGGACATTTAGCTCGACGAAGTCAATAGCACAAATCAATCGAATACACCTGCATTCGAGAAATTTGTCAAATTCGTGGTTAAAGAAATAGCTAATTAGACTTTATGAAATCAGACAATATATTTAGACGCTCGATACTTATCATGACGCTCATGCTGACTAACCTCGTGGCATGGGCTCAGTCGGTAGTGATAAGGGGCAACGTGATAGATGACAAGAAGGAACCAGTGGAACTGGCTCAGGTACGTGTGGAGGGTACTATGTCAGGGGCTGTATGCGACCTCAAGGGCAATTATAGTTTCTCTTGCCAGTCGTCAGACTCTCTCGTGGTGGTATTCTCCATGATCGGTTATCAGACCCGCAAACGTGTGCTCCGAGAGCCTAAGGACACTGTGACTCTCAACGTGATGATACCTTCGCTTGGCGTTGAACTCTCTGAGGTCACGATCAGCGACATAAGACGACAGACAAGTGCCATGACTGACGTCAATCTCAAGGACATGAAGCATACGGGCAATGCATCTGGCGGTGGCGTCGAACAGATCATAGCTACTCAGGCGGGTGTGAGCACGCACAACGAGTTGAGCAACCAGTATAATGTACGTGGAGGATCATTTGACGAGAACTCAGTATATATCAACGGCATAGAGGTGTATCGTCCTCTGCTCATACGTTCGGGACAACAGGAAGGTCTGTCTATCATCAATCCTGACATGGTGGAGAGAGTGGGATTTTCGGCAGGTGGATTTGAGGCAAGATACGGCGACAAGATGTCGAGTGTACTTGACATCACGTACAAGAAGGTCAAGGGACTGGAGGCATCTGTCTCTGCCAGTCTGCTTGGAGCAAGCGGATATATAGGTTATGGCACCAAGCACCTGAGCATGTCTCATGCCATACGATACAAGACTATGAAGAATCTGCTTGGCACGATGGACACGAAGGGTGAATATGACCCTCGCGACTTTGACTATCAGACGTACTGGTGCTGGACTCCATCGGACAGGTGGACGATAGACCTGATGGGAGTCATCTCGACCAACGACTACATGTTCAAGCCTTCTGACCGAAATACCAAGTTTGGTACGGCTGAGGACGTGAAGGAGTTTAAGGTATATTTTGACGGAAAGGAACAGGATAAGTTTCATACATATTTCGGTTCTTTCTCTGCTACACACAACTTCAACAAGTACAACAGCCTCACGTTCAACTTCTCCGCATTCCAGACAAAGGAGAGCGAGACATACGATATAAGTGGTGAATACTGGCTCAACAACGAGGCGGAGGACGCTTCGCTCGGCATCGGCAGATATATGGAACATGCACGCAACCGTCTCAAGGCTACGGTCAAGAATATAGGAATGACAGGAAGAAGCCAACTGACAGCCCATGACATACGATACGGATTTCTCTACAAGATGGAGTCCGTGACTGAAAGTATGCGTGAGTGGGAACTGAGAGACTCCGCTGGTTATTCGCTCCCTCATACGGGAGACCGTCTCGACCTGATATACAATCTCGTATCTCGTGGCAACGTAAAGTCCAACCGCATGGAGGCTTTCCTACAGGACACATGGAGACACGAGTACAAGGAGGGTGAACTCATATTCAACTACGGCGCCCGTATTGCACACTGGGACTGGAACAAGGAGACGATATTCAGCCCACGAGCGACGATAGCATTCGTGCCAGCCGCTAACGACAATATCACCCTGAGATTCTCTACAGGTATGTACTATCAGGCACCATTCTACAAGGAACTCAAAGATACCACTACAGTAGATGGCAACACAGTGGTATCTATCAACAAAAATATCAAGTCGCAGAGGAGCCTACACTTTGTACTCGCAGGAGAATATAAGTTTAAGCTTGGAGGCAGACCATTCAAGGCGACGGCAGAACTCTATTACAAGTCGTTGTCCAACCTCATACCTTACAACGTGGACAACGTCAGGGTGATATACTATGGCGAAAACTGTGCCAAGGGCTATGCCGCAGGTCTTGACATGAAAATATACGGAGAGTTTGTGCCAGGAACCGACTCATGGGTGTCTCTCGGCATTATGAAGACTGAGGAGACCCTATATGGCAAGACCGTACCACGACCTACAGACCAGCGTATCAACTGCTCGGTATTCTTCAGCGACTATTTCCCTAACACAGACAGGTGGAAGGTAAGCGTCAAAGGACACTATGCCGGTGGACTGCCATTTGGACCACCACATACAGGACGCGAACGTCAGGTATTTCGTATGCCAAGTTATCGAAGAGTCGACCTCGCCCTCTCGTACCGTCTGCTCAACAACGAGAATCACAAGTCACGTTCGGCATTCCGTAATGTTTGGCTCGGCGTAGATGCATTCAACATACTTGGTATCTCCAACGTCAATAGCTACTACTGGGTGACAGACATCACTTCTCACCAGTATGCCGTACCAAACTATCTCACAGGACGACAAATGAATGCAAGGGTTATTTTCGAGTTTTAAGCCTAGACTGCCAAACGATAAAAATATATAATATTTTCTTTGTTTTCAAAAATAATGTTTATCTTTGCAAATTGTTAGAAAACACTATCAACTAATAATAAA
>JAZLKQ010000192.1:0-4211 GCA_045597745.1 Bacteroidaceae bacterium
GCATACAATCTGATGGGCGACGAGCAGTGGTACTACATTGCGACTCATAAGAAGGAATCTCTGTACGACCTTGCTGAGGCACTGATAGAGTATGGATTCTCAGAAGCTATATATCTTACAGGAGGCGATGGATATTACTACTATCGTGACGATAAAGGGCAAGTGCAGTGGTTTGGCAATCCTGATATGCGTGAAAGTAGTATAGATAAGGGTCTAATCATGTATCTTGTGTTCAAACCATATAGATAACAATGCACTTTTTTGCGCTATAATTTTGTGCTGTTGAAATATAATCGTATTTTTGCGAGTAACATTTGTAAGTATTGCCCGGCGTATAGATAATTGTCGCAGGCAAGACATTCAATAAAGAATTAGCAAAACAAATAAAACTACTAAAACAATCATTTATGAAACCAACATTGTTTCTCCTTGCTGCAGGAATGGGTAGCCGCTATGGTGGCTTGAAGCAGCTCGATGGTCTTGGCCCTAACGGCGAGACAATCATGGACTATAGTATTTATGATGCAATCCAGGCTGGATTTGGTAAGATAGTATGGGTAATACGTAAGGACTTCGAAGAGCAGTTCCGTACTCAGATCCTCTCTAAGTATGATGGTGTAGTACCATGCGAGCTTTGTTTCCAGAGCATCGACAGCCTCCCAGAAGGATTTACCTGTCCTGAAGGTCGTGTGAAGCCATGGGGTACAAATCATGCAGTGCTTATGGGTAAGGACGTCATCAAGGAACCATTTGCGGTAATCAACTGTGATGACTTCTACGGACGTGACGCATTTGCTTCTATAGGCAAGTATCTCTCTGAACTTCCAGAAGGTGCAAAGAATAAGTATGCTATGGTAGGTTTCCGTTGTTGCAACACTCTCTCGGAGAATGGTTCTGTAGCTCGTGGTATCTGCGAGTATGATGACAACCGTCACCTTACAGACGTAGTAGAGCGTACAGAGATCATGCGTGTACCTGCTGAAGGTCCTATCTGCTACAAGGATGAGAATGGCAACTGGGTACCAGTAGAGGAGAATGTTCCTGTATCTATGAACATGTGGGGCTTCACTCCAGACTACTTCGAGTATTCTGAGGCTTACTTCAAGGAATTCCTTTCTGACCCTAAGAACATGGAGAACCTCAAGGCTGAGTTCTTTATCCCACTTATGGTCAACAAGCTCATCAACGACGGCACAGCTACCGGTGAGGTACTCGACACTACAAGCAAATGGTTCGGTGTGACTTATGCAGCAGACCGTCAGGCTACAGTAGAGCGTATCGCTCAGCTTGTAAAGGATGGTGTATATCCTGAGAAGTTATTCTAAGAATTATATAGATATATAATAATAAATAGTGAGGCGACGAGAAACGGTATTCTAGTCGCCTCACTTTATGCTTGGATATGTGTAGACTAACACGATGGGACGGTCTACATGCACCATAGTTGTCTATCTTCTTACTTCTTCTCCACTACGACTCTTTCTGTCTTAGGCATCTCCATGTTGCGCTTGTCGACTTGTGTCACAACCTTCGCTGCAAGGCTCATGAATGCTATACCTTCAGGTGTTGCAGGCTGGAGTACAGCAGGCTCTCCCTTGTCTCCGTCGTCGCAGATGCTCTGTACGAGTGGTATCTGTGCGAGGAGAGGTACGTTGAGTTCCTCAGCAAGTTGCTTGCAACCTTCCTTACCAAAGATGTAGTACTTGTTGTTTGGAAGTTCGGCAGGAGTAAACCATGCCATGTTTTCCACAAGACCTAAGATAGGTACGTTGACCTTGTCATTCTGATACATGTTGATACCCTTGCGAGCATCAGCCAATGCCACCTGCTGAGGTGTTGATACGATGACGGCACCAGTGATACCGAGCGTCTGTATGAGAGTGAGATGTATGTCGCTTGTACCTGGAGGTGTGTCGAGTATGAAGTAGTCGAGTTCGCCCCACTTAGCTTCAGATATGAGCTGCTTGAGAGCATTACATGCCATACCTCCTCGCCAGAGTGTTGCCTGGTCTGGGTCTACGAAGAATCCTATAGAGAGAAGCTTGACGCCATACTTCTCGATAGGTACGATGAGATCACGGCCATCGACTTGGTCTGCGTATGGTCGTGCGTCCTCTACCTGAAACATCTTTGGCATGGATGGACCAAATATATCAGTATCAAGAAGTCCAACTCTATAACCAAGTTTGGCGAGACCTATGGCAAGGTTGGCTGTCACTGTAGACTTGCCGACGCCACCTTTGCCAGAACTAACAGCAATGATGTTCTTCACGCCAGGCAAGAGTTTGTCAGGTTCTGGAGGAAGAGCAGTCTTAGACTTGATATTTATTGTTACCTCTACATCAGGTGAAACGAAAGTCTTAATAGCTGCCTCTGCAGCCTTGACTACAGACATGCGGAATGGATCTGTTGCTTTGTCAAAGATGATAGAGAAGCTTACCTTCATGCCGTCGATGCGGAGGTCGTCTTCCATCATTTCGTTCTCCATGATGCTCTTGCCGTTGCCTGGATAACGTACTGTTGCGAGTGCATCAAATATGAGCTGTGGATATATTGTTGCCATATTGCAGTTGCTTTTGATTATGTTACTTTACTTATTTCTAATAAATGACAAGTTGGCATAAGTAGGGTAGTGTAACACCTACTTGCCAACAGTTCTTGTGCTGACCACCTGATGATTGTACGAGCGGTATCCGTCTACTGGTATCTCGATGTCTGGCTCTACAAGTACGCCATCATGAGGCAGTCTAAACTTGATGTACTTAATAGGTATACCTCTATCAAGCCACATTTGTTCGTAGTATGTGCGGATTGTGGTTAGAGACTCGTACTCATCGTGTCGAGATGCCGACTCGTCGCCATATAGGTCCTCTATGCAGATGTCAAGCGGAAGATGGTTCTTCTCGACCATGTATCTGGTGTAAGTCGCGAGGAAGTTGGAGTCTGTCTTCACGTTGATGATGCCCTGGTCAATGACAAACTTGCGGTATCGCTCCATGAAGTATGTGGATGTGAGTCGCTTGGTGGCCTTTTTCATCTGAGGGTCAGAAAAGGTAAGCCACAGCTGGTCAACCTCATCTGCAGCAAACAACTCTGGTATGCACTCGATATTGGTGCGAAGAAATCCTACGTTCTTCATGCCTGCTTCATACGCTTCTTTTGCTCCGTGCCACATGCGAGAGCCCTTGATGTCAACGCCGATGAAGTTGATGTTGGGAAATCTCTTTGCCAATCCTACGGTGTATTCGCCTCTTCCGCAACCCAGTTCGAGCACTATGGGATGGTCGTTGTTGAAGAATTCCGACTTCCACTTACCTCTTAACTTAAACTCCGCCTTGCCTTCTGCCACAATAGATGTCACGTCAGACTCTTTCTGAAGCTTCCAGAAAGGACATTCGACGACAAGCGGATTTGCTGCCATGTCGGCAAATTTTGCAAGTTTCCCTTTTCCCATATTGGTCGCTGTATGTTGTTCTATAGTTGAAAGTTTGCTCTTGTAAATGCTTCTGCAAAGATAATGCTTTTGCGTCAATATGTGGGTCTCTTGAAGCAAAAATGATGTAACGATAGTGAATAGCCTGGCAATATGTACGTCAATAGTGTGTGTAAATAAACGTAACAGTAACCTTTATCTTTGTGACTTATCTGCACGACTCGTCGAGTGCGAGTATTAGAGCGCCAATGCCTTTCGGGTCATTGTCTACTATCTTCTCGCTCAGATAGTACTCGTAACTGCCATCTCTGTCTGCACTCAACCCCGCCACTCCGCATATATTGGTGAGTATGACTGTGCCATCTTCCTCAGTAAGTAGATAGTCGACGATGATGCCTCTGATGGCTTTGTTGGCGGCAATCTTGTATTTGTCATCCAGCCATCCCATCCTTGCACCCTTGAGATAGGCGTATGCTATCATCGGTGTGGCAGACATCTCATAGTAATTGCCAGGTTTGCCAGTCATGTCAAGTACTTGTTGCCAGCATCCGTTACCTTTATCTTGATAGCGAAGCAAGTTCTTGCAGAGCTGATTTAGTAGAGTCCTCAGTTCTGCCATCTTAGGATGATTCTTTCCAAGTCTGCGAGATGCAATCTCCATAGCGTCAACGAGTCCCATGAGATACCATCCCTCTGCACGTCCCCAAGCATGTGCAGAGAGTCCATTGTCAAGATTAGCCCAAGTCTGTATGTGCGCCTCGTCCCATGCATGATGGAG
>JAZLKQ010000193.1:0-1394 GCA_045597745.1 Bacteroidaceae bacterium
GAAGCAGTAGACGATAGCGTACATTGCATCTACGGCGAGGTAGTGCCATATTATAAGGGTTCCAAATATTACTTGTCAGTATATCAGCGCTTCAGCGACGTGCGACTCGTATTTGCTCCACCTCAGAGCCTTGGCAAATTCGGCGGTGATACAGACAACTGGGTATGGCCTCGTCAGACATGTGACTTCAGTGTGTTCCGCATCTATGCAGATGCCAACAACCAGCCTGCTGAATACAATCCTAACAACAAGCCATACCACCCTATCAGCTATGCACACGTGTCAACACAGGGATACCAGCCAGGCAGCTACTGTATGACATTCGGTTATCCTGGCAGTACAGACAGATACCTGAGCAGCTATGGTATATGGAACACCATGCGCACCACCAACGACATACGCATACAGGTACGTGGCGTAAAGCAAGATATACTCAAGGCTGCCATGAACTCCAGCGATGAGATACGTATCAAGTATGCTTCGACATACGCATCAAGTTCCAACTACTGGAAGTACTCTATCGGTCAGAACAAGGCCCTCGAAGACCTCGGCGTGATAGCAGAGAAGCAGGCGCTTGAGAAGGAAGTGACAGAATGGATCAATGCCGACCTCGCCAGCAGAGGGCAGTATGCAGGCGTGCTTGACTCGCTCAAGATACAATACGAACAGGAATACGAACAGTCGCTTGCTGTCAATCTGATAGAGGAGTCATTCTGGAACGGCAGCAACATCCTCAATACCGTAATCAGCACCATGATGCATGTAATGCAAGGTGGCGGATATGACCTGCACAAGGAACTGGCAAAGGCATACAAGGATATTGATGTGGCGACCGACAAGAAGGTATTTGCTGCAATGCTTCGCAACTATCGTGAACATGCACCAAACAAGAGTTGCCTACTTGAGACCTACGCTGCCATCGACTCTCTGCTTGATGGAGACTGCGATCAGTTTACAGACCTGATGTACTCCAAGTCACTCTTTGCCGACCCAGAGAAGGTGCTCGCTGTAGAGTCACTGTCAGAGATTGTCGACGACCCAATGTTTGAGTTTGCTACTGACGTTATATCTACACTATACCGCAACTATTCAGGAACAAAGACTGAAGCTAACGAGCGCAAACTTGGCGAAGCCATCCGCCTCATGAATAAGGATAAGGAATACTATCCAGACGCCAACTTCACACTTCGCATGAGTTTCGGTATCGTCGAAGGCTATACTCCTACTAAAGAACTTACATACAACCACTTCACCGACGTCAAGTCATTCACTGACAAGGTAGAGAATTTCCCAGACAATGACGACTACAAAGTCATACCAGAAGTATACAACTGGATGAAGAAGGGCGACTTTAGCAAGCGCTATCTTGACAAGTCCAACGGTGAACTGCAGTT
>JAZLKQ010000194.1:0-9731 GCA_045597745.1 Bacteroidaceae bacterium
TGGAGTTGAAGCGGTCGTCGAGCGAGTTGGCGTCAATCTCTGCACCGATGCTCCAGTGCTTGTCCACATTGAGGTCGAAGAGGAGTCCGGCACGGATGTTGTGGCTGAGGAGATTCTCACGCATACGTCCTTCGCCCCATGCGTTAGATATGTCTGCACCAGTATTGATCGTAGACACGATATTGCTAAACTCATTGTTGTGCCAAGCATAGTTGAGACCAACACCACCTATGAAGTATACGTCAAGGAGGTGATGGCAGTTCTTAGAGAAGATGTTGTTGAGGTTGAGCATCAAGTCAAGGTTAGAGTTGATGTAGTTGTACTTGTACTTGATTGGATTGCTGTATGCATAGTCAGCTCTCATGCCCTTGACATCAAATCCGCCCTTTGACTCATAACCATTGACATGGAGACGAGCACCTACGATAGGTGTAAACATACGGCCAAAGGCGATGCTGTATGTAGGTGTCAACAACTTGAATGCAGATACGTCAGTAAGTGTAGTACCTACTCCTCCCTGCACCTGAATAAATGAGTATGGGTATGGCTTGTAGCCGAGGTCCTGTGCCTCCTTGCAGCACTCACTCTTTCCACACTCCTGCGCCATAGCGCCGATACCGCATAATGATAATGTCGTTGCGGCAATAATAGTTCGTAGAATACGCATAATTAAATAAGTTTTTTATGTTTTGTTGTGATTTGGGTGTAAAATTAGCGAATATTAAGAACTTATACAAAATATATGACGAAAAAAGTTGTATATTTGCTCGTTCAAAAGAAAAACGATAAATGGCAACAATAGTAATAAAGCAAGTTGAAACCAAGAAAGAACTAAAGAAATTTATACGATTCAACTACGAACTGTACAAAGACAACCCATACTCTGTGCCAGACCTCTATGAGGATATGCTGGACACATTCTCTGAGAAAAACGCCGCCATGGAGTTCTGCGAAGCCGTATATTTCCTTGCATACGAAGGAGACAAAGTGGTAGGACGCGTTGCAGGTATCATCAACAAGAAGGCGAACGCTACGTGGGGTCTCAACACTGTACGTTTCGGCTGGATAGACTTCATAGACAACCCTGAGGTGAGCCGTAAGCTCATCGAGGCTGTAGAGCAATGGGGACGCAGCAAGGGCATGACAGATATACAGGGACCATTAGGATTTACAGACATGGATGCCGAAGGTATGCTCATCGAGGGATTTGAGGAACTCAGCACCATGGCGACTATATACAACTACCCTTATTATCCTAAGCACATGGAGGCATTGGGATTTGAGAAAGACGCCGACTGGATAGAACTGCTCATGAAGGTACCTCACGAGACTGGTGTGCCGGAGCGTCTGGCGCGTATAGCCGAGATTGTGATGAAGAAGTATGACCTTCACATCAAGAAGTACACGTCGGCTAAGCAGATTGCCAAGGACTATGGGCAGGAGATATTCCAAGTTATCAATGAGGCGTTCAAGCCACTATTTGGGTACAGCGAGCTCAGTCAGAAGCAGATTGACCAATATGTCAAGATGTATCTGCCGGTGCTTGACCTCAAGCTGGTCAGCCTCATCACTGAGGCCAACGGACGTCTCGTAGGCGTAGGCATCAGTATGCCATCCATGTCAAGAGCTCTGCAGAAGGCCAAGGGTAAGCTATTCCCAACAGGATGGTGGCATCTGCTCAAGACTCTCAAGATGAAGAAGCCTAAGACGCTCGACCTCATGTTGGTGGGCATCCTGCCTGAGTACCAGGGCAAGGGAGTCAACTCTATACTGTTCTACGACCTCTTACCTATATATATACAGGAAGGGTATGAGTGGGTGGAGAGCAACCCTGAACTTGAGGTCAACGAGAAGGTGCAGTCACAGTGGATATACTTTGAGAGGAGACAGCACAAGAGAAGACGCTGCTTCAAGAAGTCGCTCTGATACTCCGGGCTACTGCTACATACAACCTGATCTGCATCTCTACACAACGAACTAATCTTTACCAACACCTCTAATACTCCTATGGCAGAAGATATATTTGAAGGGGCGACAGCTCCCGAACCAGTAAAATATGACGACGACAATATCCGTCACCTGTCCGACATGGACCATATACGTCTGCGTCCTGGTATGTACATCGGACGACTGGGCGACGGTAGTCATGCCGAAGACGGCATCTATGTGCTGCTGAAAGAGATCGTCGACAACAGTATCGACGAGTTTAAGATGAATGCCGGCAAACGTATCGAGATCGACATACACGACGATCTCGGTGTCTCTGTACGTGACTTCGGTCGCGGTATACCTCAAGGCAAGATGATCGAAGCCGTCAGTATGCTCAACACGGGAGGTAAGTACGACTCTAAGGCATTCAAGAAGAGTGTGGGACTCAACGGAGTCGGTACTAAGGCGGTCAATGCGCTTTGCAACAGGTTTGAGGTCAAGAGCTTTCGAGACGGCAAAGTACGTGCTGCCACATTTGAGAAAGGCATCCTCAAGAGCGACTCGATGGAGGACACACAGGAGGAGAACGGTACATACATCTATTTCGAACCGGACAATACGCTGTTTGTAAAGTACAAGTTCCAGACAGAGTTCGTCGAGACGATGCTACGCAACTATACGTATCTCAACACAGGACTTGAGATATACTACAACAGTCGCCGTATCATCTCGCGCAATGGACTCAAGGACCTCCTTACAGACACCATGACCACCACACCACTCTACCCTATCATTCACCTCAAGGGAGAGGATATAGAGATAGCATTCACACATACTGACCAGCAGTACGGAGAGGAGTACCACTCGTTTGTCAACGGTCAGCACACCATACAGGGAGGCACCCATCAGAGCGCATTCAAGGAACATATAGCACGCACTATAAAGGAGTTTTACGCTAAGAACTACGAATTTAGCGATATCCGTTCTGGTATCATTGCTGCTATAGCCATCAATGTGGAAGAGCCGCAATTTGAGAGTCAGACAAAGATTAAGCTCGGTTCGTTGACTATGGCGCCTAACGGTGGAGTGAGCGTCAACAAGTTTGTCGGTGACTTCATAAAGAACGAAGTAGACAACTACCTGCATCGTAACAGCGATGTGGCGGAGAGTATACAGACTAAGATACAGAATAACGAACGTGACCGCAAGGCTATTGCGGGCGTCACAAAGATAGCGAGAGAACGTGCAAAGAAGGCTAACCTGCACAACCGCAAGCTACGTGACTGTCGCATCCACCTCAATGATGCGCCTGCTAAAGCTCCAAAGAACAGCAACGAGCCTGTAATCGACCCTCGATTTGACTCTTGCATATTCATCACCGAGGGCGACTCGGCAAGTGGAAGCATCACCAAGAGTCGTGACGTCAATACACAGGCTGTATTCTCGTTGCGAGGCAAACCGCTCAACTCTTTCGGATTGACAAAGAAGATAGTATACGAGAACGAGGAGTTCAATCTGCTGCAGGCAGCGCTCAATATCGAGGACGGCATCGATGGACTGCGATACAACAAAGTCATCGTGGCAACTGATGCAGATGTCGACGGTATGCACATACGCCTTCTGATGATCACATTCTTCCTGCAGTTCTTCCCAGAACTTATTCGCAAGGGGCATGTTCACATACTCCAGACACCTCTCTTCCGAGTGCGCAATCGCAAGAAACGCATCAAGAAGGAGCACCTCAAGGAGATATACAAGACTCGCGAAGAAGACAAGGGCGACTACGTGACCATCTATTGTTACTCCGACGAGGAGAGGCAGAATGCCATCCGACTACTTGGACCTGACCCGGAGATCACCCGATTTAAGGGACTCGGCGAGATTTCCGCTGACGAGTTCCGCAACTTCATCGGACCTGACATACGCCTTGAGGAAGTGACTCTCCGCAAGACCGACCAGGTGAAGGAACTGCTCGAGTACTATATGGGCAAGAATACGATGGAGCGTCAGAACTTTATCATCAACAACCTGGTAATAGAGGAGGATAAGCCAGACGAGGAGGAGATATTCTAACCAATGACCGCCAGTCATTAACACACATATCATAACATGAAGTCTATTGCACTCTTTGCAGGAAGCTTTGACCCCTTTACGAGAGGTCATCAATCTATAGTCGACCGCACCCTCGCCATAGCCGACGAGGTGGTCATAGGAGTGGGTGTCAACCAGGGCAAGAAGTCTATGTTTGACATCGGACAACGTATCGACATCATCAATAAGGTCTATGCCAACGAGCCTCGAGTAAGGGTCAGCAGCTATCAGGGACTTACTATTGACTTCGCCAAGGAGATAGGAGCTACGTGCCTGGTCAGAGGTGTGCGCTCGGCTACCGACTTTGAGTTTGAGAAGAGCATATCCGACGTCAACCGCAAACTGGCAGGTATAGACACCATGCTCTTCATCACGGAAAACATATATTCATGTATCAGTTCGAGCATAGTCAGGGAACTTCTCAGCTACAACCACGACGTGTCGGAGTTTATACCTGAAGGCATTATAATAACAGATTATCTGAAGTAATATCATCATGAAACACATCATCACAACCCTACTGCTTATCATCGCAACTGTAAGCGCCTCTGCACAAAACAATGCTCAAGGGGCGAAGACATTTGATGATTCGTATCTGCGCAAGCTGCAGTATGCAGAACTTGCCATCAGCAACCTGTACGTAGACTCGCTCGATGAGGGAAAACTCGTCGAAGAGGGCATCAAGTCTATGCTTAAGAGTCTTGACCCTCACTCTACATACACACCTGCTAAGGAGGTAAAGGCACTCAACGAGCCACTGCAAGGAAGCTTCGAAGGCATCGGTGTACAGTACAACATGATAGAGGACACTCTGCTCGTCATACAGCCAGTGAGCGGTGGTCCTTCGGAGAAGAAAGGCATCATAGCCGGCGACCGTATTGTCTTCGTCAACGACACAACCATTGCAGGAGTCAAGATGACACGCGAGGAGATCATGCGACGTCTGCGTGGTCCTAAGGGCAGCAAGGTCAAGCTCGGCATACTACGTCAGGGTGTCAAGGGTATACAGGACTTCATCGTCGTACGTGACAAGATACCTGTATTCTCCATCGACGCCACTTACATGATAGACGCACAGACAGGCTATATACGCATCAACAACTTTGGTGCAACAACTCACGAAGAGTTCATCAAGGCAATAGATAAGCTCAAGTCCCTCGGCATGAAGGATCTCGTGCTCGACCTGCAAGGCAACGGTGGAGGTTATCTACAGGCCGCTGTGGCAATAAGCAACGAATTTCTCGCCGAGAACGACCTTATCGTCTACACCGAAGGTCGCAAGAGTCCACGCCACGACTATTACGCCAATGGCAAGGGTATCATGCGTGAGGGCAAGGTCGTAGTACTTATCGATGGATATACAGCCTCTGCGGCAGAGATACTCACAGGAGCCATACAGGACAATGACCGTGGACTGGTCGTTGGACGTCGATCATTCGCTAAGGGACTGGTGCAACGTCCTATCGACTTGCCTGACGGTTCACTTATCAGACTCACCATTGCACACTACTATTCACCATCAGGCCGCTGTATACAGAAGCCATACACGATGGGTGATCGCAAGGACTACGACAATGACATGATGTCACGTCTTAATAGTGGCGAGCTCACTAACGCCGACAGCATACACTTTGCAGATTCGCTCAAGTACAACACGCTCAAGCTTCAGCGCACAGTATACGGAGGTGGAGGCATCATGCCAGACGTATATGTAGTGCTCGACACTATGCAATACACGAAGCTGCATCGTGAGCTCTCAGCCAAGAGCTGCATTATCAATACTAACCTCAAGTACATAGACCAGCATCGCAAGAAGCTCAAGAAGTCATACCCTACATTTGAGGTATTCAACCAGTCGTTCGAAGTTCCTGACGACATGATCAAGCTTCTCCTCGACTATGCGGACAAGGCAAAGGTAGAGTACAACGACTCTACGCTTGCAGAGGCGATGCCCTACGTCAAGACACAGCTCAAGGCACTCATCGCCCGTGACCTCTGGGACATGAGCGAATACTATCAGGTCGCCAACAGCTCCAGCAACATATATAAGAAAGGTATAGAAAGCTTGCCGATGGCGGCTCTAAAGGAATAACAACACACTGGCAATGATAACATACACTTCCGACTCCATATCCATGCCAAAGATACGTAGGCGAGACACGAGCGCATGGATAAGGGCTGTGGCTGCATCGTACGGCAAGAAGGTGGGCGACATAGCATACATATTCTGCAATGACGACAAGATACTCGAGGTCAATCGTCAGTATCTGCAGCACGACTACTATACAGACATCATCACCTTTGACTATTGCGATGACTATGCAGCAATGAGTAGACCAGACACTATAGCAGGCGACTTGTTCATTAGTCTCGATACTGTACGCACCAACGCCCAGCTGCAGGGAGCGACATACGAAGAAGAACTACACCGTGTCATCATACATGGCATACTGCACCTTGTAGGCATCAATGACAAGGGACCAGGCGAACGAGAGATAATGGAAGCTGCCGAGGACAAGGCACTAACATTAAGGACAGAGATGAAACAATAAACGGACGGCTCCCGATGCAGGATAAGCATCGGAAGCCGTTGTCGTATAAATGTAAGAATAAATGTTGTGCCAACGCAAGACCATTGTCTTACAGATGTTATGATGTTATTCTCACTATATCTACTGCTATTCGTCTAATGTCTGCCCTGGAGATTTGCCCACACACCACGTATCGCAAACCATACATGACGTGCTACAGTGGACAGTAGTCCGTAGTGGCGCGACATGATGGCAAATCTCTCTCGAAGTGACGCACGATGGTTGCGTGTAGTCATGCCTTCGTCCAGATAGTCGGTCAATATGCAATGACTGTCCGTAAGACTCATGCCCCGTTCTGCCGCCGTACGCATTACACGTACACACCAGTCGAAGTCCGCCGAATAGCGATACTGCAGGTTATAAGCAGTACATAGCGCACGACATGCATAGAACGACTGATGGCAGATGAGCATACCATTGCGAAATGACCGCCATGTCATGTCCTCTGCAGGATGCAGACGGCGATGATGCAGGAAGGTGCCGTCTTCATCTACTATGTCCGTATCACCATATATTACACCAGAGTTAGGCTGAGACGCATCAGCCTCAGCAACCTTCTCAAGCGTATCAGGGCTATGCAGACGGTCGCCGGCATTGAGGAAGCACACGTACTTGCCATGAGCACGTCGCAGACCTTTGTTCATAGCGTCATACAGTCCATGGTCAGGTTCGCTGACAATGTCCACCTCATACATGTCGTCAATACGTTCCTTGTACGTCTGAGCTACGGCAAGCGTATCGTCAGACGATGCACCATCAATGATGAGATGCTCTATCTGCACGTATGTCTGCTCTTCCACACTGCGCAGCGTGCGTTCGAGAGTGGTGCCAGCATTGTATGTCACAGTGATAAGCGTGATAAGTGGAGTCATGGTCGAGCGGATTTATATAGATTGATATACTTGTTGGCAATGCTCTCCTGAGAGTATTCCCTTAGCACCTTCTGGCGTGCGGCATCGCTAAGAGCCTGATAACGCTGGTCATCTATCGTCCATACGATACCACGTGCAAAGTCCTCTGCATCACGATAGTTCGCCACGTAGCCAGACTGCTCATGATCTATCATCTCAGGTATGCCGCCTATACGAAATCCCACACACGGCACTCCGCATGACATTGCTTCCATTATCGTGTTGGGCAGATTCTCATGTAGTGAAGGGGTCACATACACGTCGACAGCGTTGTACAGTTCTACCATACCCTGTGCTCCCTTGACGTAGTCTACCGCATACACAGGCAGAGGTATGGCGTCCTTCACTTTGTCCGATTCGGCACCGACCACTACGAGAGCCACTTGCTGAGCAACCTCCGGATAGCGTTCAATCATCTGTCGAAGAGCCTCAGCCATATAGCTGAATCCCTTCATCTCATCGGTGATACGTCTCGAACCAAACAGTAGCAGACGCTTGTCGGTAGGCAGGCCGTGCTTCTTACGAGCCTCCGTCTTGTCCTGTGGCGAGAATAGGTCTGTGTCTATAGGATTAGGAATGCTCACCACCCTGTGTCCCTTTGTTAGAGCCCCAGAAGCTGCAAGGTCAGTAATCCACTGACTGCATCCTACAAATATAGCGTTGCTATCTGCATACGCCTTCGCCTTGCGGGCAAACACACGTCGAGCTAAGTCTCCGCATATACCTCCCTTGCCGATGATCTCACAGTCAGCGCAATGAGTACGATACTTCACGCAGTCGGCAGAGTGATGGCAGATGCCCGTAAAGTACCACATGTCGTGCATGGTGATGACCACAGGTTTGCCCGAGTGTAGTATACGGTCAATATCTGCAAGCGACAGGCAACCCTGGTTGATCCAGTGCAGATGTATGATATCAGCCTTCTTGAAGTCTGGTAACTTGGTCACATCATTGCCCGTGTTGGCTATATCGACCTGAAAGAGACTCTTGCGGCTAAATCCGTTGGACATGAATATTACTGCCCTCTCCCATAAGAATCTAACTGGTTGCAACCACCCCGACCCGATAGTAAGTACAGACATCTTGTCCGTCTGCCTGTCTCTGACAAGCATCTTGGCGTTGATGCCATGTATCTTGAGCGCCTGCATAAGCCTGTTGGCGGCTATAGCGGCACCTCCTATACGCTCTGAGGTATTGATAATGAGTACTCTCATGATGATTTCTTGCTTGTTTGTGGGTGCAAAGGTAGTAAATAAATGTAAGGTAAATTGAAAAATGTCTGGCAAATGTTTGGTCAGTAAGAGAAAACTCGTTACCTTTGCATCGCTTTCTGAAAGGGAAGTCAACAACATCTGCTTCAGTAGCTCAGTTGGTTAGAGCACATGACTGTTAATCATGGGGTCGTGGGTTCAAGCCCATCCTGAAGCGCAAGGCGAGAACTTCGGTTCTCGCTTTTGCTTTTATGGGCTCTCACCAACGACCGAGGTCGTGGTTCTTGCTCCATTTCTTTACGCAAGCGTCTCCTTCGTCGCCGAGCGCAAGCCCATCCTGAAGCGCAAGGGGGGAACTTCGGTTCTCGCTTTTGCATGGGAAGGGTAGGGGAGGGCTGCCCTTTTTGCACAAAAGTTACGAAAAATGTGCAAAAAGTTGTCTAAATATTTGTGTATTAAAAATAAAACTTATAACTTTGCATTTGAAACAAATAACATATTAGGTGAATCTGCCCAGTATGACGTAGCAAACGTCACTTCACATTGAAGTTTCTGGATGATGACATCGCGGCCTCCCTTACCGAAGACTCCTTGCCACCATTCAGGTACTTCTTTTGTCATGTATTAGGGTAGAGAAATAAATTATTAAGGTATGAAATATAAGTACATTGAATCTGGAATTACTGCATTCCCTCAAAACGCAAAAACTGCGTTTTGTGTAAACGGGGGGGGGAATTTCTATATTCGTATGCTTTGTGCTACAAGGCAGTCTGATGAGCAATAGTGCTCATTGGACTGCCTTGTTGTCTTTTCTGCCATGTTGAAATATATATACTATAAATAATAAATAATGTATAACCGACGAATTAGGAATGCGTTGACCCTTGCTGTCGCCACGATGTGGACTGCAGCATCCTGGGCACAGGAATTGGCAGTGAAGACCAATCTCCTTTATGACGCGACCACCACGCCCAACCTCGGCGTTGAGATAGGCCTTG